>URHS01000009.1 GCA_900547685.1 uncultured Blautia sp.
GTAACTGTTAACCAGTAGTCGTTCTTGACTACACCATTATTATACTAGGAGGAATGCATATGGATAAGACACTTGTGGAAATAGATAGGCTGCGGCTGGATTATGGGTCGGTATGCGCGGTGAAGGACGTATCCTTCCGCATGAAGGCAGGAGAAATACTTGCCGTCATCGGGCCTAACGGCTCCGGGAAAACCTCTACGGTAGAATGTGTGGAGGGACTGCGCAGGCCCACTTCAGGGAGCGTGCAGGTTTTCGGGGTGAACCCGCTTAAGAACCGCAGTCAGGTGTACCGGGAAATGGGGATACAGCTGCAGGAGGCGGAATATCCTGACAAAATTAAAGTAAAGGAGCTTTGCGGGCTGTTCTCTTCTTTTTATGAAAATCCTGCCGACTGGCATCTGCTCCTACAACAGCTGGGCCTGGGGGAAAAGGCGGGCCGTGCGGTAAAAAAACTGTCCGGCGGGGAAAAACAACGGCTGTCGGTGCTCCTTGCCCTGCTGCCCCGCCCGCGTCTGCTGCTCCTTGATGAGCTGACCACCGGGCTTGATCCGGAAATCCGTCACGGCCTGTGGGAAAGCCTGCGGCGGATAAAAGAGGCGGGAACCGGCATTTTGCTGGTGTCCCATTATCTGGACGAGGTGGAGGCCCTTGCGGACCGGCTTCTGTATCTGGTGAACGGGCGGCAGGAATTCCTGGGGACGCAGGAGGAGTTCCGGGCGTATGTGAAACGAAAGACACAGGGGGAAGGCTGGAGGGAGGATATGTCTCTGGAAAAGATGTATCTGTTGATTTCGCCCAAAACGAATGTGGTGACCATGGAGGGGATATTATGAAAAAACTGCTGGCTGTTTTCCGTATTGAGGCATTGCTCTTTCTGAGAGATTTTTATGGCTTCTTTTTTACCTTTGTTTTTCCTCTCCTGATGCTGTTGCTTTATGGAAGCATTTATGGAAATGAGCCTTCGGCTTATTTCGGAGGCAGAGGGACGATGGATGTTTCCGTGCCGGCCTATTCGGCCATGATCATCGGCGTTACCGGGCTGATGGCGTTTCCGCTGACGCTGGCCGGCTATAAGGAAAGCCGGATTTACAAACGCTTTGACGCCACTCCGGCGGGGAAGGGCGTGGTCATTGCGGCGCAGGTGCTTGTCAACCTGCTGATGACGCTGGCTGGCTTTGCGCTGCTGTTTGCGGCTGGAAAGCTGGTTTATGATATCAAAACCGAGGGCAGCTTTTGGGTTATTCTGGGTGCGCTGCTTTTGTCCATCGGCGCTGTTTTTTTCCCTGGGTTTTTTCTTTACGGCAATTGCGCGGGATATGAAAATCAGCAACCTTCTCTGTTATGTTTCCTATTTTGTCATGATTTTCCTCTCCGGGGCGACGATGCCGAAGGAAATGTTCCCTGAGGCGGTGAAAAAGTTTTCCGCGTGGCTTCCGCTGACCTATGTTGTGGAGCTTCTGCAGGGCGTATTTCTGGGGGCGGCATTTGAGGAATACAGGAAGAGCCTGGTGGTGCTGGGCACAATCCTGATCGTCTGCACGGCGTCGGGGGCGGCGCTTTACCGGAGGAAGAGCTGGGTGTAGCGTTGGGAGGAAATAGGGAGAGCTGCAGGCTGTGGGAGGGGAATGGCAGGGAGTTTGTCAGAGCAAGTGCAATGCGGCCAGGAAAATTCCGCAGTAATATGGGATAAATGTGAGAAATTGCCGGAAGAAGCGGGGAAGAGAAAAAAATTTTTAGGCGGGTATACAAAAGCGTGGAAAAAGACAATATTTTCTGGAAAAAACAGGAGTATACAGTTATAATGGTTTTGTGTAGAAATTTTGTAGCAGTTCAGCTCGTTGTACTGTTACGAGATTTGAGAACTTTTTTTGGCAGCAGGACGGCAGGGAGAAGATACGGATTTTCCGTTTTTTCTGCTCCGCTGTCACATCAAAGAACAAGGAGACGTGAAGATGAAACAGGACATGATCGTTATACTGGACCTGGGCAGTACGGAAAACACTGTTGTTGCGCGCGCAATCCGTGACATGGGTGTGTACAGTGAAATCCATCCCCATGACATCACTGTGGATGGGCTGAAGGCTCTGGACAATGTAAAGGGTATTATTTTAAACGGCGGAGAAAACCGCGTGGTTGACGGCAAGGCTGTGGATATCGATCCCGCGCTGTATGACTGCGGTTATCCGGTTATGGCAATTAACCATCCCACTGCCAAATGTGAACAGAAATTTGACTCGGTTCCCGCACAGGAGGTTCTGAAGGATTTTGTTTTAAATCAGTGCAAGGCGGAAACCAACTGGAATATGAAGAATTTCATTGAGGATCAGGTGGAGCTGATTCGCCGTCAGGTGGGAGACAAGAAGGTTCTTCTTGCACTGTCAGGCGGTGTGGATTCCTCAGTGGTGGCAGCTATGCTGATCAAGGCTATCGGTCAGCAGCTGGTATGTGTGCATGTAAACCACGGCCTGATGCGTAAAAATGAGTCCGAAAGCGTAGTCGAGGTATTCCAGAACCAGCTGCATGCAAACCTGATTTATGTGGATGCCACGGAGCGTTTCCTCGGCAAGCTGGAAGGCGTTGCGGATCCGGAGCAGAAGAGAAAGATAATTGGCGGAGAGTTTATCCGTGTATTTGAGGAAGAGGCCAGAAAGCTGGACGGCATTCATTTCCTGGGACAGGGAACCATTTATCCCGACATCATCGAAAGCGGCACCAAGACTGCAAAAATGGTAAAATCCCATCACAATGTGGGCGGCCTGCCGGAGGATCTGCAGTTTGAACTGGTAGAGCCTTTGAAGCAGCTGTTCAAGGATGAGGTTCGTGCCTGCGGTATTGAGCTGGGCCTTCCTGCGAGCATGGTTTACCGTCAGCCCTTCCCCGGCCCCGGACTGGGTGTGCGTTGTCTGGGCGCAATTACCCGCGACAGGCTGGAGGCTGTAAGAGAGTCTGATGCGATTCTGAGAGAGGAATTCGAAAAAGCCGGCCTGGATAAGAAGGTTTGGCAGTATTTTACGGTAGTGCCGGACTTTAAGTCGGTTGGTATGAAGAATCATGCCAGATGCTTCGAGTATATGGTGATTATCAGGGCAATCAATACGATTGACGCCATGACCGCAAGCATTGAGAAGGTAGACTGGGATGTGCTGGAGAAGATTACAAACCGGATTCTGAATGAAGTGGAGAATGTGAACCGGGTTTGCTATGATATGTCGCCTAAGCCGCCGGCTACGATTGAGTTTGAATAGTTGGAGCAGAGCTTCAAAGCCTTTATTTTCAAGGGTTTTGAGGCTCTTTCCTTTTAGAATTGCATTTTGATTGCATTTTTTATTCAACTGTTCTGTGATAGATTGCTGTATGCTGATTGCTGGTGTAATCGGCAACACTGGTTGTTGCCGGAGTATAAGTGAGAACGCCAGTTAATTTTTTGGCAACTTCCACGTTGGTGTTGGGATATAAATGTCCATAGGTTCCTAACGTGGTCTGTATCTTTTCATGCCCCAGACGTTCTTTAATCAATAAAGGATTTTCACCCATACTGATGAGCAGGGAAGCATGGGAATGTCTGAGTGCATGAATTTTGATACGGTGTACGCCTGCCAATCCAGCAAGTTTTTCTAAAGCCCGTGGGAGGGTGTGCTTACTGGTGGGAATCCCATTATAGCTCACTGGTGTTATTCCTTGTGTGGAAAGATTCAAAACCAAAAACCGCCAAGGCTGCCGGAATCGGAGCGTTAGTCAGTGTAATCGTAGGTGTTCTTTGGTATGTTCTGGTGATTGTTGCTGGAATTGGTATGGCTAGTTATGGACTTTAAGTTTTTATGAAACAGTGGATTTATAAATGGCTTCCAATTATATTTGGCTGTCATTGCAGAAGCGAACGTTCTTTTCATTGGAAAGGAACTCAATTTCCTATTTGTGCCAGATGTACAGGAGAGCTTGTCGGAATTATTTTATGCCCAATTACATTTTCAATGATTTCCTGCTCATCTTGGATTTTTGCTGTTTTAATGTTACCCATGATTTTGGATGGTGGGGTTCAACTGGTAACTGCTTATGAGAGCACAAATTCAAGACGATTTGTCACGGGAGTGTTATTTGGCTATGCATTAATGAGATTATTTATGGTTTCTACAATATGGGCATTTCGTTTTGGGTATAATCTTAATTGAAGAAAAAATTGAAAGGCTTCGTATGATTAACGGGGTCTTTTTTTATTGCGTAGGAAATTGCGTCATATAAAATAAAAATGCTCCGCGAGGATCGTACTGCAGCGGAAAGGAATTATGCTTTGCAGAATTTTTCCTTATAGCTTTGTTTAATAATTTATAAGTAGAATAGACTGATGAAACTATTGTATTATTCCAGAGGATTGTTATAATATTAAAGTATCATAATTATTTCTTTTGGTGACAAACAGGAGAAGAAAAACATGAATATTGAGAAAAAACAAAAGATTTGTTGGGGTATTTTTTATATTTTTTTACAGGTTGTTTCTGTTTACTCGCGATGTATCTTTATTTTATAGGAACGAGACATAGCCTGCAATTTACAGAGATTGTGATACCATTATGTTTTTTTGTGCTGGCATTTGCAGGTGGATATGGTAGTTTAAAGTATAAAATGCTGGAAGATTCCCATCGTTTTGTAGATCCTGTAACAGGAGGAGCCAATGAATTCAGATTTCAGGATGCTTTTCATAAAAGAATATCGGTAGGAACAGAGCAATTTGCATTTCTGTGTATTAATATTAAGAAATTTAGTTTATTAAATTCCCAATATGGCTGGGATGTGGGAGACTGCATTCTAAAAAGTGTATACATGGCTTTAAAAACTAAATTGAAGGAAAATGAACATATCGCTAGAATTAATACAGATACCTATTATTTGCTTTTGCGAATTGCAAATGAAGAAGAATTGACGAAGCGTGTTTATGAGCTTGATGATGCAGTTTATTTTATTGAAAATTTAGATATAAAACAGAAGTTGTTTTTATCCATTGGAGCATATATTTTAAAAGGAGATTCTGATACTTATGCTAATGCAGTGGATTGTGCAGAGTTTTGCAGGACTCAGAGTGAAGATGCTTCAGATGGGAATACACATTTCGAGATTTATACATATACGTTTCAAGATAAGAGAGAATATCACCGAAAATTGCAGAATATGGCGCAGCCTGCGTTGGACAAGAAACACTTCAAGGTTTATTTGCAGCCTAAGTATGAGCTGGAAGGGGAAACTTTAGCTGGAGCAGAGGCTCTTGTGCGTTGGGAAGATCCGGTAGAAGGAATGATGCCGTTGTACGAATTTATTCCATTGTTTGAACAGACAGGTTTTATGCGCCAGATTGATTATTTTGTTTTTGAGTCTGTATTGGAATTGATTGAGAAGTGGATGGATGAAGGAATAGAGCCGATACCTATTTCTGTAAATCTTTCAAAATCCCATTTTACAGCTAAAAGCTTTTTTGAGGAAAAGTTTTTGCCTATTTTTGAAAAACATCGTGTGCCGAAAAAGTATATAGAATTTGAGATTTCCGAAAGTGTAATGCTGGATGAAGGCGGAGATTTAATCGATTTTGTGCAGAAGTTAGAGAGCAATGGGTTTGCTTGTTCTATGGATGACTTTGGAAGTGGATATTCTTCTTTAAATATGTTGAAAAACTTACATGTGTCTACCATAAAGTTAGACAGAAAGATGTTTAGCGAAGAAGAAAAGGAAAGAGGAAAAATCGTAAGTAAGGGTATTATTGAAATTGCAAGACAGATAAATATGAAAGTGGTAGCAGAAGGTGTAGAAACTCGAGAATATGTGGATTTTCTGAAAGAACAGAGATGTGATTTGATTCAGGGGTATTATTTTGGAAGACCTATGCCTATGGAACAATTTCAACTCCTGTAAGTATGAATAAGGCTTGGCAGCAAATTATGTTGTCAAGCCTTTTATTTTTATATATATTATTTGAGTAAACAATTGCTCCATTGCCGAAATAGGCAGTACTTTTATAATTAACATTTATCAAAAGGAGAAAGAGCTAACGGTAATGGAAACCAATTGCAGTTTTGCGGCAGTTGTGTTTCATTTAAAATTAAATTATAGTTTGGAGAAAATAAAGCTAAAATACTTTCAAAAGAAGAAAAATTCAAAGAAGATTTTCCTTTTAAATCTTTTAACTCGGTAATAGAAGGAATTCCGTTGCTCACTTGAATTCGGAAATTCCCCTGTTCTTTTATAGTAAAATCCCAGCTTCCGGAATTTAAAGAAGTGTATTGAGATTTTACATTTAAGAAAAAGTCTAAAACTTTAGGATAATCAAAAATCATATAATTATCATCTAAAGATATGGTAAAGGACTCAAAAAGTTGAGCATATTCCTTTAAAAGAAAAGTATCATAAGGCAGAGCCCTTAGAAAGAGTTCTTTTGAACGGCTTTCTTTTAGACATTCTTCCAAAGAAGCAAAAAGCAAAGTCTTATCGGTTAAATGCATTTCTAATATCTGGTTTTCTTGAAGGGCAACATATCCTTTGCATATCTGATTTTCTAATATACCATAAAGTTTTGTATTCCAGCTTTTCATAATAGCTAAGAAATCAGAAGGATTTCTTTTGGCAAATAATATTTGATTTTCCTGCATTGCCTGAATTTCAGCAAGCAGAGGATCTTTCGTATCTTGAATTTGACACAGGGTTATTTTAAGCTGGGGAAATTTTTCGCGACAGTGGCGAAAATTATCTGAAGTAAAGCAATATTGGAAAATAAATCCTCCTTTTTCATATCCATAGTATTGATAGCGGTTTCTAAGACCTGAAAGAGTGCTCATAGAGATATGGTTCTTTTTCATATCCTCAATAGCTATATGCATGAGTTTGCGCATGTATCCTTTTCCTCTTGAATAAGGATGAACAGAAACACTGCCTACAGTAGCACAGGTAATTGTTTTGTCTTTGCAGCATAAGGTAATGGGGAGAACACATACACAGGCTTTTATTTCTTCATTTTCTAAAGCAAGATAGTGAATGGATTTTTCTTCTTGTCCTTTTTCATATAGTTTAGGCAAAAGCTGGCGAAAATCGTGGGGACAGTGCGACATACTGAATACCATGTTAATAAAATTCAGTATATTGGGGAAATCATCAGGAATAGCTTTTCTGTAAGTGACCATGTAAATCTCCTTATGTAATAAATGAAATAATTTCTAAAAATATTGCAAAATGTGTTTGTATTTTAACATAGATTGCAGCGTCATACAAGGAAACCTCTGTTGCCTTTTCAAACAAGGTGGAGAATTAGTTAAAGAGAATTGACGATTAGATATAAGAATGTTAATATTACAATGTTTTCGGAATAGAACAAAGGAGGAAATTGATGAAAAACAGATTGAGCAGATGGATTGCCGCAATGACGGCAGGAACGATGATTATATGCCCGATAGCAGGAAATGTGAATACTGTAAATGCTGCAGAGGAAAGTCAAGTATTCATTGAAAATGAACTGAATTATATTTATATTGATGAATCAGAAACAGAAGTAGGAAATACCCAGAGTATTGTTGTTTCGTGGGGAGAAAATACATCTGAGATTCAAAATGTAAATTTAATTGTGGAAGACGAGAGAGGTTCACAAATAACTTTAAATTCTGAAAAGAGAGTAGATGAACTCTTTTTATATGAACATAGTTTTGAAAAAGGCATTTACCATGTGGCAGAGGTAGGTGTTGCAACCGGTACAGATACAAAAACTTTTACAGCAGAAGAACTTGAAATAGATGTTTACTTTGGAGTTGGCGAGAAAGTAGATGAAGATGTGAAAAGCGATTACATAGAAATGGAAAGCCAATCTATGGAAGATGCAATTGTTACAATTGAAACAGATTATATGCCAACAGTTGAAAAGAGTATTGCAGATGCACTTTCTGAGCAGGTGGTACAATCCGCTGAAAGAAAAAAAGGTGTGAGGGATTCGAATTTAGTGATTGTGCTTGATCCGGGACATGATGCCAGCATACATGCAGGAGCGTCTGCGAATGGTGTCAGAGAGGAAATTGTAACTTTAAAAATTGCGGAATATTGTAAAGAAGTATTGGAACGGTATGCAGGTGTATCTGTATATATGACAAGAACAGATGGCAACTGCCCATTTCCCGGTACCAATAGTATAGATGATATAATAAAACGTGTAGAATGGGCAAAGTCAAAGGATGCTGATGTATTTATCAGTTTTCATATTAACTCTTCGGTTTCCAATGCAGCACATGGAGCAGAAGTATATTATCCGAAAGGTGAGGAAGATGCTCAAAATCTTGCCAAAGATATTGTAGAGGAGCTTGCAAAATTAGGGATTAAAAATCGCGGTGAGAAAAGTGACGAAAGCTATGCAGTAATAAGACATTCCAAAAGAAATGGATTTCCAGGTTTGATTATTGAGCATGCGTTTGTATCGAACGCATCAGATGCGAAATGGTTTCAAACAGAAGAAAATCTTAGAAAGCTAGGAGAAGCTGATGCGGCAGGAATTATTAATTATTATGGTTTAAAAAAGGGTGAGTGGGAATTCACAGATGGATACTGGAAATGGAAAGAGGGACTTGGAAGGTATGCAACGAGCACATGGAAACTTATAAATAATGTATGGTATTATTTTGATGCTAACAGCAACATGACAACAGGTTGGCAGTCCATCGGCGGAAATTGGTATTATATGGATAACAGTGGAGCAATGCGGACAGGTTGGCAGGCGATTGATGGAAGCTGGTATTACATGAATGGCAGCGGAGCAATGCAGACAGGCTGGCAGGCGATTGATGGAAGCTGGTATTACATGAATGGCAGCGGAGTAATGCAGACAGGCTGGCAGGCGATTGATGGAAACTGGTATTATATGAATATCAGCGGAGTAATGCAGACAGGTTGGAACATGGTTGACGGAAACTGGTATTATATGAATATCAGCGGAGTAATGCAGACAGGCTGGAACATGGTTGGCGGAAACTGGTATTACATGAATACTAGCGGAGTAATGCTTACAGGATTTCAGGATATTGGAAAAGAAAAATGCTATTTTGATAAAAACGGAGTAATGCAGACAGGTTGGCAGTTTATTGATAATGTGTGGTATTACTTTAATAATTCTGGCTATTTACTAAAAGGAGAGCAGACAATAGCAGGTGAAAAATGGTATTTAGATGAGAAGACAGGGGCTTGGTATACAGGTTGGCAGGACATAGCAGGGAAAAGATATTATTATGACAGTTATGGAAAGAAACTGACAGGTTGGCAGGACATAGCAGGGAAAAAATACTATATGGATAAGGACGGTGTTGTACAGACCGGATGGAAAAATATAGATAATATCTGGTATTATTTTGAAAGTACAGGTGAATTGAATAGTAATCCGTCTTCAAAACCGCCAACAAACGATACTGTGGTGTCTCGTTATGAGATAGCGGGAAATAGTTCTGTTACAGTAGCACAGATGGTAAATTATTATAAAAAGAGCGGTAAAGCTTATCCTGCTGAAGCTTTAAAAGCAGGAGGTGCAGCCACAATTGAAGAATTTTGTCAAATATATTATGAGGAATGTAAAACGGAAGGAATTAAGGCTGAAGTTGCATTTGTACAAGCTATGATTGAAACGGGGTTTCTTCAATTTGGCGGAAGTGTAAAAATCGAGCAGTTTAATTTTGCAGGATTAGGAGCTACCGGAAACGGTGTAAGCGGCAATTCTTTTGAGAATGTAAGAATTGGTATTCGAGCGCATGTGCAGCATTTGAAATGTTATGCAAACACGGAGCCATTGAAGAATGAATGTGTTGACCCAAGATGGGGAGAATGGCTTAGAGGTAAAGCGCCTTATGTAGAATGGCTGAGTATTCCAAATAATCCCTATGGAACTGGTTGGGCAGGAGATGTTAATTATGCTGCGAAAATTTTAAGTGGAATTCAGGGATTGAAGAAGTAAAGAACAAAATCTATTTTATTCAGGAATGAATGGAGCGGAGAAATCTGCTCCATTCATTCCTATTTTTTTGAAAGAAATTTTCGGTATTGAGAAGGAGTTATTCCTATAATGTTGAAAAAAAGTTTAGAAAAATGTTGGGAATCTTTCAATCCTATCATACCCGATATTTCTGTGAGTGTAAGATCAGTCGTAGACATAAAATTAATTGCCTGATTAATTCGGTATATATTGATATAATTTCCAAGAGAAATATGCATGTATTGAGAAAAAATTTTACTTAGATATCGACCGGAGATATTGAGCTTATTTGCAATATCATCAATCATCAGTTTATTCATATAATTTTTTTCTATGTAATGTAGTGCAAAAGCAATATATTGACTTTGTATTTTGGCAGGCATCTGTGTAATGGATATGTCACTATATGATTTTAAAATCAGTAATACGAGATGAATCAGATATAAATTGATGCTAGCTGCATCAATTAAAGAATGAGATGAATTATAGAGTTCAATAATAGAGCAGATTGCCTTTTTAATTTCTGGAGTTACTGTTTGTTTATGTAAAGAAGAACAGCAAAAGAACAGGGAATGTAATAAATTTATAGAGGAATGTTCTTCTAAAGTAATCTGAGAAAGAAGTTCTGAGGAAAAGTGAATATGATAAAACTCGCAGGAGTCATCATTGTTTAAATAAAAGGAGTGTACAACATTAGGAAGAAGAAATACGAAATCATCTGTTTTACACTGGATAACTTGATTGTTTACAGTCATAGAACAGGTGCCAGATTTAATTAAATAAAGTTCACAGCTGGTATGAAGATGTTTTGGAAAATGATAGTGATTGTTTCGATATTGTATAGTAGCTCCTGAAATAAAATTAACACACAAAGGTAGATACTTGTTTTCCTGTTTCATAGTGTCCTCCTGTTTGAAATATATGAATAAATTATAGAAGAAAAAAGGTGAAAAGTAAACAGAGAGTTCCGAATTATACAAAAAAATGTCTTAAAAGGAGGGGATTGTGCGAGCAATAGAAAAGGTAACTTAGTATAATGATATGTATAAAATTGTTGTGCAAAATGTTATTTATTAGGGTTAAAAATTATAAAAAAATAGTATAATAACCGATATGTATATATTTAGAATTGTTAAAAGTACTATAAATAAAGAATGGGATAGGAGGTTGAAAATGGCATTGAATAATAAAAAAAGAGTGTTTTGTGCAAGCTTTTTTGTGTTGCTTGCAATGCTATTTTTGATTGGATTTTTAATCAAAGATGTAGTTGGTAAGGAAAAGATACCTAAGATAGTATCACAGATAAAAGACTATAAAGGGTATACACGTATAATTAGTCAAGAGGAGTTTCAATTTTACAAGTCTTTTGTTGAAAAACAAAATTCAAAGGAAAAAAATCAGCAGTATTTGGATAAGAAAACTAGAGAATATGCAAATTATGTAAATGCAGAGTTTTATTTAGGAAGTAAATTAGGACTTTGTGCTCCATATTCTTTTGAACATTTAAAGTTACAAATGGAACAGGAAAATGACTCCAGAAAAGTTAAGATAGCAAATGATGAAAAGGTGTATGGTTTAGAAGAATTTACACTGCAAGCGTTTTTTCAATATCAATTGGATAATTTAGAGATTGCTATTTGTAATTATTTACAGCAAAACACAGATAAAGCTATGATAAAGGCTGCTAAAAAATATTATGAAGAAGATGAAAATAAGGTGAACATCCGCTCTGAAGTCGTGTATGAAGTTACTCAGGAAGGTAAAAAGGAAACAATTAAAGTAGATAGAGAACAATTAAATTTTCTTGGAAAATCGGATATAGGTTTAGCTGATTTTCTTGAAACAGGCAATATAAATGATTTATATCGAGATGAAAAAGACAGCCAAGAAAGGGAAGTTATTATAAAAGAAATAAAAAATGAGACGAGTGGATTTGAGGAAAATCAGGACGCTGTAATATACAGTTATATTCGTACAGAATTATATCCAGAAATGATTCAGACTTTGGCGGAGAACAATCCGGCAGAGTTCGAATAGAAAAATAAGTGTGTAGACACAGGTAAAGGAGAAGAGGGCATGGTAAAGAAAAATTATAAGAAAAAAATACTGGCACTTTTTATGGCAGTAGCAGTATCGGCAACCAGTGGAATGCCGGTGATTTCAGGAATGAGAAATGTATCGGCAGAGTCTGTTTACAGCAATGAGAATTTGTCTAAAAATTCCACCTTTGAAGAAGATGTACCATTAAGTCCTGCTAATGAACAGTCTCATGCAGGAAATTGGCACGCATGGCTGTCAGCAGAAAAGACAACAGAACAGGCGCATGGAGGAAAGACCTCTGTAAAATTATCTAAAAATGATACATCATTAGAGCAGGATATTCCCGGACTGCAAGAAGGTATGACCTATACGTTTCGTGTTTGGGCAAAACTTTCTTCAAATAGCGAAAGTGCGAAACATTGGCTTGGTGTAAAAAATTATGGTGGGGACGAAATAAAAGTAAAGATTGATTCCACAGAATGGAAAGAATATACGCTTGACTTTGTGTATAGTGGAACAAAAGACGCTCGTGTATATGAGTGGATAGAAGCAACCGGCGGTGTCGTATCTTATTTTGATGATGCTGTTGTAGAAATTAAAAGTGATATTCAAAAAGTAAGTATCGAAAACGGACAGTTAGAAGTTATTTTTCGTGAAGGAGCAATTCCAGATGTAAATGCATTTTCTGCTACATATAAAACAAGCATTGATGCATCTATACCCAAAGAATTAAAATTGACACAGGAAGATTTGAATGAAAGCACGTTAGTATTGAAATTTGACGAAATACAAAAGGCTCCTGTAAGTCAGCAGGTAGATGTTGTCCTTACATATAAAGGGCAGAATATCCCATTAGATTTTACTGTAGAAAAATCAGGGGAAGAAGTTGTAAATGCTTCTATTAAAAATGTAACGGCAGAAAATGGGAAAATAACAGTAGCATTAGATAAAAATCCTACAGTTACACCGGTAAATGAAGACTTTACGTGGAAATATCAGGTGGATGGAGAAGAAGAAGCACCGCTGAAAGTAAATGATTTTACTTATGATAAGGAAAATGCAGCAATAACTGTTGTATTTGATAAAATGCGTGGAAGTGCAGAGAAAGCTCAGAAGGTGGAAGTAAAGGTTGCCTATCAAGAGCAGACTCCTGTATCAGGATTTTTTGAAATCCCGGTAACACAGAGCCATGTTTTTTATGTGGACAGTACAAACGGATCAGATAGCAATGATGGTCTTTCACCAGAAGAGGCATTTCAGACAATTGATAAATTAAATACACTTACTTTTATTCCGGGTGATGAAATTCGTTTTAAAAAAGGAGAAACTTTCGTAGGGGCATTTCAACCACAGGGCTCAGGTGAAGATGGAAATCCGATTAAAATCGGCAGCTATGGTGACGGAGAAGCGAAACCGAAATTAATGCCGGGAGAAAATTGGACAGTTCCGTATTTAATGAGCGCAAATGCTATGGTAAAAAATGTGAAAGTGAATCATGTTATTCGCTTTTATAATCAAGAATACTGGGAAGTAAGCGATCTTGAAATCGTAGACCCAAGAGGAAAAGATTATATCACCAAGGGCAGTGATGTTTATATCGGAAATAGTAAAAATGATGTATATCGTAGTGGTATCAATATTGCCGGAGAAGATATCGGAGAATTAGAGCATTTTTACATTGATAATGTTGAAATTCATGGTTTTCATGGACCGGGAACGAATATTGGTAAATCTTCCGGTGGTATTACAATGAATGTCATTACAAACGAACAGAGAAACAGAGAAAATTCAACACCTACCAGAATTAATGATATTCGTATTACAAATTGTGAAATATATGATGTAGGACGCTCAGGAATTAACTTCCTGACACCATGGTCTTATCGTACAGATGAAAAATGGGGACCGTTTAATTATGGAACAAAGGGATATGATTATTTCCCTTATGAAGATTTCTATTTAGGAAACAACTATATTCATGATGTTGACGGAGATGGTTTGATTATCGATAACTGTAAAGATGCAGTTGCAGAGAAAAACCTTGTAACCAGAACATGTTTAAGACCAGCAACAGAAGGCGGTGGTGCAGCAGTAGGAATGTTCAACTGGAATTCAGATGACACTACATTCCAGTTTAATGAAGTTTATGATATTCGAAGCGGAGCAGGAGCAGTTGCATCTAACGACTCTCAGGGTATTGAAATTGATGCATTAAATGATCGCACATGGGTTCAGTATAATTATGTACACGACAATAAGGGCGGTTTTATGATGTTATGTAATGTCAGTGATAACTACAGAAGTTTTGATGGCATTATTCGTTACAATATCAGCCAGAATGATTATGCACATCCAAGACAGGGTATGTTTGACATTTATGCTGCAAACTATGGAACAGAAGTTTACAATAATACATTTTATATGACAGAGCGAGCTTTAAAGGACGAGAAATTGTTCTTATTCAGCGCCGCATCTGCTTATGAGACAATGAAGTTTTACAATAATATTTTCTATTATGATGGAGAAGAAAATGTAGAGGCAAATACTTTTGGCGATGGTGCAATTGACTGGGAAAGCAATATTTTCTATGGATTTAGTAATGCACCAAAGAATGATAATGAGGGTGCACCAAATATGCTTGTAGACCCTAAGTTGAAAGCACCGGGAACAGGTGATACAGGAAAATATCCAGGAGATAAAGTGGATTTGAGCTGTTATGAACTTCAAGAAGATTCACCGGCATTAAATGCAGGTGTGCCTGTTGCGGATAATGGTGGACGTGATTATTTCGGAAATGAAGTTGTCGGAATTCCTGATATTGGCGCTTATGAATCAGGTAAAAGCTCCCTGAAAATGCTATCTAAAAAATATACAATTGATCAAAATGAGAAAAAAGTAATTTTAGATGTAAATGAAAAAGTTACAGCAAGATTATTTATAGAAAATATAATTATCGAAAACGGAGTTACGGCAGAAATTAAACGCGGATCTGCAGTTTTAGCAGGAGGAGTAAGATTAAATGCAGGAGATCAAATTGTAATTACCGAAAACGATAAAGAACAATCTGAGGTATATACAGTTGAGCTGACAGAAGGAGAAGAAGATTTCACAATCCCTGTGGAAGATTTAGCTGCATCTGCAGGTTCCTCTGAAACAGAAAATTCTAATGATATACCTGAAAATGTTTTGGATGGAAAAACAGGCACTATTTGGCATACATCATGGAATGGATGTACACCTTCTGAAAGATATTTAACATTGGAATTGAAAAATGATTATACTATTTCAGGATATGTATACACACCTCGTGAAGCAAACGGTGGTTCAGGAGCGGCAAATGGTGTTATTACAAAATATGCAATTTATGTAAGTAATGATAATCAAACATGGGGTGAGCCTGTTGCACAAGGAGAATGGGAAGCAAACTCAGATGTAAAAGTAGTTCGCTTTGATAAGCCGGTAAAAGCAAAATACGTGAAATTATTAGCCGTTGAATCAGTAGGCAACTTTGCATCAGCAGCAGAAGCAAGGCTTGAAGGTACAAGAAACTATTCTGATACAGAAGCTCCTACAGCACCACAAGTCAGAGCAGAAAATATTACAGAAACAACAGCAGAGATTCGTTGGCTTCCGGCAGAAGACAATGAAGGTGTTGTTGAATATCAGTTGAAAAATGGAACAGATATTATTGCAACATTTGATGCGGATTCAGATTATTATTTGCTTACAGATTTAGAAAAAAATAAAGAATATACTTATACCGTTTATGCAGTAGATTTAGCCGGAAATATTTCTAAAGGTGGAGAAGTTACATTTGTTACAGACAGTGGAAAGCCAGAGAATGGTTGGAAACAGACAGAAGAGGGATGGCAATATTACGAAGATGGAAACAAAGTAACAGGTTGGCACGCAATTGATGGATATTGGTACCACTTTAATGAAGCTGGAATCATGGAAACAGGTTGGGTAGCAGTTGAAGGAAAATGGTACTATCTGAACAGTGATGGAAGTATGGAAACAGGCTGGGCATCTATCGGAGGAAAATGGTACTATCTGAACAGTGACGGAAGTATGGAAACAGGCTGGGCATCTATTGAAGGAAAATGGTACTATCTGAACAGTGACGGAAGTATGGCAGTCTCACAGTGGATTGGAGACTATTATGTACAGTCTGATGGAAGTATGGCAGCTAGTCAATGGATTGATGGATATTATGTAGATGCATCTGGAAAATGGGTAAGAAATGCTTAAAGAGAATGAATCGATAAGCAATTATTAGTATTATAAAAAGAGTCCAATTGGACTCTTTTTATAATACAGAAAACTTGCAATTAAACTATAATTTCGGTATAGTGTGTTCCAGAAAATAAATACAAAAGAGGAGAGATTATGGTTTATACGTGGAGTGAATTATTTTGGATTTTTTATATCTATTCCTTTATTGGATGGTGTGCGGGAGTCATTGCTAATGCTCTTCGCAGAAGACGGTTTGTAAATACAGGATTTTTAAATATTCCTCTTTGTCCGATTTATGGAATTATTGGAGTTGCGTACTGTATTTTCTTGCCGGAGCTGACGAACAAAATTTTCTTCCTGTTTCTGGGAGGATGTGCCATTGCATTTATCATCATTGTGGTAACCAGCTTTATTTTGGAAAGGGCATTTAATACAAAGTGGTGGGATTATAGTAAGAGACGTTTTCAGTTTCAGGGATATTTGAGTTTTATCCATTTAATATTTTTTGGCGTCAGCGCTGTAGTATGTATGTGTTTTATCAATCCATTGCTGGTGAAATTGATGCATTTTATTCCGAGTCAGGTTTTACTGGTTTTTGAGATTGTTTTCGGAATTATTTTGCTGATTGATACAATTTGTTGTGTGACAACAGTTCTGCAGATTAAACATACGATTAAGACACATAAGTTTGTGGATTATGTTCAGGGAGTTACAGAAAATTTTGGGAATGTACTGACAAGAAAAGTACAGCATAGAATGGAAAAAGCTTATCCTAATATTGAGAAAGAGCGTATTATTCAGGCTGAAGAACCGAAAAAAGAGTCTAAAGTTTTTGCTGAAGGATGTTGTTTTTATAAAATCATAGGATTGTTTTTTATCGGAGCATTTTTAGGAGATGTTACGGAAACGATTTTTTGCCGTATTACAGCAGGCAGATGGATGAGTCGAAGCAGTGTTGTATATGGCCCGTTTAGTATTGTATGGGGACTTGGATGTGCTTGCTTGACTGCGTTTTTATATAAGTATAAGGATAAAAGCGATCGTTATATTTTCTTGTACGGAACAATTTTAGGCGGTGCTTATGAATATATCTGTAGCGTGTTTACTGAGCTGGTATTTGGAACAGTTTTCTGGGATTACAGTAAAATTCCTTTTAACTTAGGAGGACGTATTAATCTTTTATTCTGTTTCTTCTGGGGAATTGCAGCAGTGGTATGGTTGAAAATTTTGTATCCCATTTTTTCCGCTTGGATTGAAAAGCTGCCTAAAAGAGGTGGTAAATTTATTATGTGGGCAGCTATTGTGTTTATGATAATCAATATGCTGATTTCAGCTCTTGCTCTTTATCGTTACAATGACAGAATAGAAAATCCTGTTCCGAAAAATAATCTGGAAAAGATTTTAGATGAGCGCTTTGATGATGAAAGAATGGACAGGATTTATCCCAATGCAAAGAGAGGAAGATAAAAAATGCATATCAATGAAATGACAGAGCTTATGAATATCTGTATGATTTATGATAATCATGGCAATGTATTGTTACAGAACAGGAGAAAGAAGAATTGGGCGGGAGTAGCATTTCCCGGTGGGCATGTAGAAAAAGGAGAAGCTTTAGTGCCATCCGTTATTCGGGAGATTAAAGAGGAAACAGGACTTGATATTCGGGAAGTAAAGCTTTGTGGAGTTAAGGAATGGTTTCGAGACGGTGTACGCTGTATGGTATTTTTTTATAAGACAAGTTGCTTTTCGGGAACATTGCAGTCCTCTGAAGAGGGTGAGGTTTTCTGGGCTCCTATAGATAAGATTTCAGAGTATCCATTGGCAAAAGATTTTGAGAAAAATTTAGAATTGTTTCATTCAGAAGAAATCAGTGAGTTATTTTATGAAGCAGGCGAAAAACATATTTTGAAAAAATATTAGGAGGGTTTTCAATGAGAGAATTGTTAGTAGTTGTGGATATGCAGACAGATTTTGTGGGCGGAGCTTTAGGCACAAAGGAAGCTCAAAATATTGTGGAAAATGTGGTTTCTAAGGTCAAATCAGCGAAAGAATGTGGAAAAGATATTATTTTTACCATGGATACGCATCAGGAAAATTATTTGGAAACGCAGGAAGGAAAGAAGCTTCCGGTTGCTCATTGCATAAAAGGAAGTAAAGGATGGGAAATTATTCCGGAACTTCAGGAATTGACAAAAGACTGCATGATGGTGGAAAAGCCTTCTTTTGGGAGTACGCAACTGGCACATATTGCAGCCAGAGGACAGTATGAAAAAATTGAACTTGTCGGACTGTGTACAGATATTTGCGTAATTTCCAACGCTATGATATTGAAAACTTCACTTCCTGAGGCAGAGATTTCTGTAGATGCCAATTGTTGTGCAGGGGTATCACCGGAAAGTCATAGAAATGCTTTAGAAGCAATGAAAATGTGTCAGATAGAAATATTGATTTAAATGTATGTAGGGTATCAAAAGTATTTGCAAAGTGCAGTCTTTTGATACCCTATATTAATTCTATTGTTTTAGAAAAGTTATCTCAGCTGTGAATAAGTCAGCGTCTGTGGAAATTTCCAATCGGCCGCCCTGCAGTTCTGTAAAGCTTTTTGCAATGGCAAGACCAAGGCCGCTGCCTTCTGTATTTCTGGACACATCTCCTCTTACAAAGCGTTCTGTAATTTCATTTGGGTTGAAATTCAGCTCTGTGGCAGAGATGTTTTTCATAATGATTTTTACATGATTTTCTGTATTTTCCATAGTAACATATACTCGTGTTCGGGGCATTGCATATTTTGTAATATTTACAATCAGATTTTCAAACACACGATAGGTTCTCTGGCTGTCCAGAGGCAGGATGACTTTTTCTTCCGGAAGCTGCCAGCGGAAAATCAAATCTGTTGCATCAATTTTATCCTGAAGCTCCAGTTTTACTTGCCGCATAAGGCTGACAATATCAACATCCATAATGTTTAAAGTGACGGTTTTGCTTGTTGCTTTGCTGACTTCAAATAAATCTTCAATCAAGACTTTTAACCGGTTTGCTTTTGTATCCAGTATTTCAGTATATTTGCGTCTGTCTTCTTCTGATAAATTTTCATTTTTCAAAAGGTCAACATAAGTGATAATTGCTGTAAGCGGAGTTTTCAAATCATGAGAAACATTGGTAATTAAATCAGTTTTCATTTTTGTGCTTTTTACTTCTTCATCTACTGCTTTTTTAAATCCGGTTTGGATTTTGCCGATTTCATCACGGAATGGTTCAAATATACCTAAATCTTCAGGAATTGTACCATTTAAGTTTCCTTTTGCCAGTTCATTGGTTGCTTCTAATAAGAGCTGGTACTGGTCTTGGATTTTTCTCAAATACTTTCTGAGAAGGAAGAACAGTACAACGGAGTAGGCGATTAAAACACCAATTCCCCAGAACCAGAATAAACTGATAAAACCTAAAATAATAAAGTTGATTAGAATAACTTTAAATAAAATTCTGTTCGTGTTTCCCCGAAGGTCTATATGAAGTAAAGAGTGAATAACTTTTTCTATCTGTTTTTTGAGCCATGGATATATGCGGTAAATGAGAACATTTTCTTTTATATAAGTTTTGGGACCCAGAATAAAAATTCTGCGGGCACAGCCGGCAGCCCAGTAACAGGTAGCAAAGATACCAATCCAGCCCAATAATCCCCATAAGTATTGCAGGGTATTAGCAAGAAATTCAGGAGAGCCGATACTGGTCAATACATTGTAAATTGCCTGCTGACTGAGATTATTGGAGTTGTATGCTACAGCCATAGCCAGGGTAATAACTGTGCAGGATACAGCGGATACAAGCTCAAATGGTACTGCGAATATTTTTTCTTTTTTCCAGTTGAAAAACGGAAAAGATGGAAGAATAAAGGCAATAATGGATACAATTCCCATCAGTGTTGCTAAGACAACAGCCAAATCATCTTCAGTGTTTCTCTCATAATAGTCAGTCTGGTGAATAAATTGAGGCTGTGCGCTTTTTAACGCTTTTAAATTTTCAGTTGTCATGGCAAAATAGTAAATTCTGTTCTGGGGTTTTTGGAATTCTTTGTTGTAGTCATAGTTTTCGTCATATTCAGAAGCAGGATTGGATTTTGCACTTTTATTTAAAACTTGTGAAGTATTAGTTTGTTCATGAGAAAGGAAATTGGTAAAGGTAATATTTCCGCTTTCTCCATAGCCGATTGCACCTAGAAATGCATAATCACAGTCTGTATCTAAAACATTATTTTCTTGATAATTTGATAAAAGAGAAGATAAAGAATTTTCTTCTTTATCAGAACCTCTATTGCTGTCTAGAATTTCTTCGCTTTGAGCGTCCATAACTTCGTATTCTATATAAGGGCGAAGAAAAGTAAAACGATGATTCCATTCGTTGTATTGATCATTTAAGTCATCAGAAGCCCATTCCCATGACTCATCATGGCTATAATCGCTTTCATCTTCGTCATCGGACGCCTCATGTTCCCCATAAGGAAAAAAGATGTCAAAAGGTATCAGTGTTGTCTGATTTTCCCCTTGAACTTCTTCTGCGTGAAGAACATAGCTGCTTTCTACCAGAAGGTCCGGCAGATTGGAGGATGAAAATGGAAAGCTATATCCATCTGCTCCTCGCTGTTGTTTAATGTAATGTGGTCTTATAATCATCATTGCCAGAGAGGGCAGGAGTATTACAAGACATACAATAATAAGGGTTATTTTATGATAGTTTTTCGATTTTATATCCAACTCCCCACACCACCTTTAAATATTTTGGTTCCTTCGGATTAATCTCGATTTTCTCACGAATATTTCGCACGTGGACCATGACAGTTTCTGTATTGATTGCCCGTTCATTCCATACACGCTCGTAAATTTCATCAGCCGAGAATACTCTGCCCGGATTTTTTATAAGTAACAGAAGAATTTTAAACTCCATGGGAGTCATTTTTACAGGGGTATCATCTACCCGCACTTCAAAGGTATTTTCGTTGACTTCCAGACCGCCTATGGTATAAATGGTGTCGGTATGTTCACTTTCCTTTGCCTGAAGTTTTTCCATGAACTTGCGGTATCTGCGCATCTGAGAATTTACTCTTGCCATAAGCTCCATAGGAGTAAAAGGTTTTGTAACGTAATCATCTGCACCGATGTTCAATCCCATAATTTTATCTACTTCTTCAGATTTTGCAGAAAGCATAATTATAGGGAAATCGTGTTTTTCTCTTAATTTAATGGTCATAGTAATACCATCCATGCGCGGCATCATAATATCTACAATGGCAAGATGAATTTCTTCCTTTTCTACAACCTCTAGTCCCTCGATACCATCTGCTGCCATGAAAACTTCATAGCCCTGACTTTTTAGGTAGATAGCAACGCCTTCACGAATATCCTTGTCATCTTCTACAATTAAGATATGATTCATTTCCATGATGTTTTCTCCTGTTCCTCTGTCTGTAACAGATATTAAAATATAAATATAAAAAGTGATGTGTAAAAAAATATAAGAATTTCTAAAGAAAACCTTCGCAAATTATATAGTACAAAATGCGAAGGCCTTAAATATTATTTCTGAAAGAATTCTTTGATTTTGTCCAACCGAGTAGTCATACTTGCCAACATAAAATCTAAGATTACCAGCGCTGCCATGGATTCTACTACCACAACGGCTCTTGGAACAATAATCGGATCGTGTCTTCCGTGAATTTCAATTTCAATGTTTTCTCCCTGACGATTTACAGTCTTTTGTGGGGCTGCAATAGAAGGAGTTGGTTTAAAGGCAGCGCGAAATACAATGTCGCAGCCATCGCTCATTCCCCCTGTAATACCACCGGAATGGTTGCTGTATTTTTGGCGGCAGCCCTTTTCATCTACATAGTAGCCGTCATTATTCTGTAAACCTGTAGAGTTTGCAACATTCATACCATCTCCGATTTCAAAACCTTTTACAGCTCCAATCGAGAAGATTGCTTTTGCAAGAGCAGCATCCAGCTTTTCAAAAGCAGGTTCACCAATTCCGGCAGGAACACCGCTTATGATACACTCCACCATACCTCCTGAAGAGTTACATTCCTTCATACATTGCTCAAGGTAATTCTGTGCTTTTTCGGCTGCATGAGCGTCCGGCATGTAAAGCGGATTTTTCTGAATTTCTTCTTTGTTAAAGTTATTTGGATTAATTGTTACAGGGCCTATGGCGCTGGTATAGGCACAGATAGAAATCCCCAGTTCTTTTAAAAGCTTTGAAGCCACAGCACCGGCAGCAACTCTGCCAATGGTTTCTCTGCCTGAGGAACGACCACCTCCGCGATAATCACGAAAACCATATTTGATATCATAATTTAAGTCTGCATGACCGGGACGGTAATACTGTGCGATTTCACTGTAATCTTTGGAACGCTGGTCTTTGTTGTGAACCATCAAAGAAATCGGTGTACCGGTAGTTTTTCCTTCAAATACACCGGACAAAATTTCTACAGCATCATCTTCCTGGCGTTTAGTTGTATAGCGAGATTGTCCCGGTTTTCTGCGGTTGAGATATCTCTGGATATCTTCTTCGTTAAGTGAAAGACCGGCAGGACATCCGTCAATGACAACACCAATTCCTTTTCCATGTGACTCTCCCCATGTACTGATACGGAATATATTTCCTAATGTAGAACCATACATAAACAAACCTCCCTTTAAATTAAAAAGCAGTGTAAGCTATAATAGCAGCGATTGCCTGTACCAGCAGTATGATAGGAAGTCCTATGGTAAACTTTAAATGTTTCGTCTTATGACGAAACAGGCGCATACCACAGATAGCTCCCAGAGAACCGCCGCATACTGCAATACCTAAAAGTGTGTTTTCCGATATTCTCCATTGATGCGTTTTTGCTTTTTGTTTGTCAACGCCGAAGCAGATAAATGCCAGTAGGTTGACAGCAACTAAATACATCATAATATTTTTAACAATCAATTTTTTACTCCTTTGTGCTTGTCAGGTTGATTTCGCCTGCAAGATTTTTGTAGAACATTTCTTCGATTTTTTTTCTTTCCCAGTGTTTTCCTAAAATCCACATGACTTTTGTAACAACGGCTTCTGTGCTCATGTCATAGGCTTCAAAGACGCCTGCTTCCAGAGCTGCTTTTCCTGTCTCATAGAGGGATAAATTGCTTCCTTCGTAAGGACATTGACTTTTTACAACCACAATCATTCCCTTTTGGATAACGTCTCTTAAATCATTCATGACTTCAGAAGACAGGGAAGGAATTCCACCCATTCCAAAAGCTTCAATAATTAGTCCGCGATAGCCCTGTTCATAAAGAAACTGGAAAATCTTTCCATCGAATCCGGGAACAAGTTTAATGAGAAAAACTTTTTCTTCTAAACGGCGCTCCAGCACGCAGCTTCCGGTAGGACCGGGAATGTAAGAACGCTGAATGTCCAATCCACGAGAATTAATTTCTCCTACATAAGGATAGTTAATACTTTCAAAGGCATGAAAACTGGTAGTACGTACTTTGGAAGCTCTTGTTCCCAGAATAACCTTGCGGTTAAAGGCAAGGAAAATACCGGGCATTCCGCTTCCTGCCATGTGAATGGCACAGCGGCAGTTTTCTACGGCATCTGCCAGAGGATTTAAAATAGAAAGCTGGCTGCCGGTAATCACTACAGGGATCGGAATATTTAAAAGCATAAAAGACAGGGCAGAAGCCGTGTAGGCCATAGTATCTGTACCATGAAAAATAACAATTCCATCGTAAGAGGTATATTTTTCATAAATGGTTTCTGCCATAGTCTGCCAGTTGGAAGGCTGTATATTTGCGCTGTCCAACTGGAAAAGTTCATAAAAATCTACATCATATAAATTGGTGATATCTGAAATATAAGACAAGATATCATTGCTGGAAAGACCGGGAACCAGCCCCTTTTCATTTTGCACACAGGCAAGGGTACCTCCGGTGGTAATAATCAAAATTTTCTTTTTCATTATTTTTTACTCTCCCAGCGACCGGAAGCACCGCAGGGAAGTACCAGATTTGTCTGGGTAACAGGAAGTCCGATTTCCTGTGAGTCTACGGTACCGTTGAATTTCTTTAATTCTGTTGCAAGCATATAGGTAAGTACAGCAGGAGCAAGTCCTGTTGTATAAGAGTTTACAAGGAAAAACAGCGGTTCATCAGAGAGTATCTGCGTACATAGTTTAATCAGGGGATGAATGGCATCCTCGATTTTCCAGATTTCACCCTTAGGACCTCTGCCGTAAGAAGGAGGGTCCATAATAATGGCGTCATATTTGTTTCCTCTGCGAATTTCTCTTTCTACAAATTTTACACAGTCATCTACCAGCCAGCGGATAGGTGCATCTTTTAATCCGGAAGATACGGCATTTTCCTTTGCCCACGCTACCATTCCCTTAGAAGCGTCTACATGAGTAACGGAAGCGCCGGCAGCAGCAGCAGCTAAAGTTGCACCTCCTGTGTAAGCGAAAAGGTTTAAAACTTTAATGGGGTGACCTGCATTTCTGATTTTTTCAGAAAACCAGTCCCAGTTGGCTGCCTGTTCAGGAAAAAGCCCTGTGTGTTTAAAACTAAAAGGTTTTAAGTTAAAAGTCAGGCTTTTATATTGAATAGTCCACTGCTCCGGCAAATCAAAGAATTCCCATTCTCCGCCGCCTTTTTTGCTTCTGTGGTAATGGCCGTTCATACGTTTCCAGCCTTTATGTGTTTTTGGGGTGTCCCAGATAACCTGAGGGTCAGGACGTACTAAAAGGTAGTCTCCCCATCTTTCTAATTTTTCTCCTTTTGAGGTATCTATGATTTCATAATCTTTCCATTGATCTGCAATCCACATATTTTAATCCTTCCTAATTATATAATTCATACAGGCTCTTTATCCTACTTAGTATAACAGAACCCCTAAGAGCAGGCAACAGCGGAATTTATTGAAATGTACAGGATGTGATGATATGATTATCTATAATGAAAATCAAGGAGGAATATGAAGGAAAAAGTATGAAGCAAAATCTTTTTCTGCTGTCATTAGCAAAGTTTTTGTCAGGGTTTGCAGGTTATATTTACGATATCGGGATTGTCATTTATTTGTTTAGTCAAACAAAATCCGTAGCAGTTATTGGGGGATTTTTTATTTCTCAGTTTCTTCCGGCATTGATTATTTTGTTTACAGGGAAGCTCATTGACACCCATAATCAGAAAATGCTTATGTTTCTGTCAAATTTGGCAAAGGCAGCAGTTTTCTTTTTACTTTTATTTGAAGCCAATATAGTTTTTATCTATGTGGCAACTTTTTTTATGAACTTACTTTTGGAGTTTGAGAGCAATACGTCGCAGGCTCTTATGGCAAACCTTTTTTCAAAGGGCAATTTATTTAAGGCAGCTTCAGTTATCAATATTTTGGACTCAGCCTCTCTAATTCTGGCTCCGGTCTGTGCGTCCGTAATTGCAACGAAGTTCAGTATTCATATTAATTTGATAATTGATATTGTATTATATGGAGTGACTGGATTTTTGTATTTATTACTGCCGTCAGATGCTTTAGGTAATATAGAGAAACAGAAAGAGGAAAAGAAAGGATATACGTCTATTATAAAGAATAAAAGAATTTTATGTACGGTTCTTTTCTGGAACTTTTTTATGCTCTGCATCGGAATTGCGTCACCTCTTGAAATTAGTATGATTGAGGATACCTTGGGAATGTCATCTTCCTGGTACGGAATTGGAAATACAGTAGAGGGCATTGGAATGTTGCTTGCATCGGGCTTTGTTTTGGGAATTATTAAGAAATTAAAGCCGGAAAATATTATTTTGCCGGGACTTTTCAGTGCAGCTATGAGTTATGGCGTTATAGGCACAGCCAGAAATATATGGATGTATCTTTTCGGTGCAAGACTGGTAGGGGTGACATCGACTTTTTGCCCGTTGGGATTTAAAACGGCTGTACAGATACAGAGTGAAACTAGTCTGGTGGGGAGAACTTTTACCGCATCAAGATTTACGATTTTGATTACCAGAATGATAGGCTCTTTGCTGGTAGGCGGTATGCTTACTGTGTGGAGTATAAGAGTGATTTATTATCTGCTGGCAGGATTTTTGATGGTTACAGCAGTGGCGTATTATTTTGCAAATAGAAAATAAGGAGCTGTTGCATTAAGTGCATATCGAGAAATATTATATTTTTTCAGAAGTGATTTTAGCCCTTCCGGAGTCTTGCCCAGTTCTTCCAGTTGGGCTAAATCTCCGTTTTCTGCTAACTTTGCAATTAAAGTGCTGGTTTCTGCAATACCTGATTGCATGCCGTCTTCCCAGGCATCTTCAATTTCCATCTTTTTTGAATACCGTCTTACTCGGGCTGTATATTCTGAATAATCATGCAGGGATTTACACGTAGAAAGAAGCTCTTGATTATGTCCCGGATTGATATTTAGCATAACAGCTTCAAGTTCTAATTTCGGAGTATCGTTTAAATGCGTGTAAGCATTTGAGAGTTTTAGTATTTGTCTGTCCGGCATCTCTTCCTCACCATTATAAAAAATTAAAAAATTCGGTGTGGGAATAGAGATGATTCTTGTGCCGTATAAATGGGCTTCTTTTGTCAAAGCTGAGTAAATATCAGATACATAAAATAAAAATCTCAGCGGTAAATTAGGGTTGTAGGTAGATTGATGCTTGTAAAGAGAAAGTCTGGAGTCAATTAGGAAAGATACATCATTTTGCATAGACATATAAATAGCATTTTCCAATGTATTGATTTCCAGTTCTTCAGGATTTTTGTAGTGCTTTCCGGTTACAGCAAGTTTGTTGTTTCCTTTGTCCATATAAATACCTTCTTGAATAAAAATTATGCAGGAGGCACCTTTTAATAAAGAAAACTCTCTGCTGTTTGGGGAATAAAAGCATTGAGATTTCTGTTTGAATAGAAATTAGAAATAAGACAGGCTTAGCCCTTAGAATTATAAGAAATATAATACTTTTCAAATAGTTTAACATGACAGAAATACAACTGCAATAAGAAAAAATCCCGTTTTTACACTAGATATGATAAAATGCCCATATAAAACAGCGGGATTTCAGGGAGGAAAGATGAAGAAATATTTATGTATATTGGGAATAACGTTATTGTCACTGCTGACTGGCTGTAAAGAAGAGGAGCGTACAGCGGTGAGTACGCAGGAAAAAGAAAAATTAACTGTGTGGGCATGGGATGAATCTTTTAATATAAAGGCGGTTAAGGAGGCAGCCAGAGAATACAGTAAAGAACACAAAGAAATAGATATAAAAGTTACAGTAAAAGAAAAAAATGAGATTATGCAAAAATTAAGAAGTGAATTTGATATAGAAATGTATGAGAATCTTCCGGATATTGTGCTGATAGAAGATTATGAAATACAAAGCCTTCTGGCTGATTATGCTGAGGAATTTTTACCTATGGATTCTATTATAGATTACAGCCGGTATCAGGAGTATAAGACAGAAATTACAGCAAAAAACGGAAATCATTACGGAGTTCCTTTTGACAGCGGGGCGGCAGTTTTATTTTACAGAAAAGATTATATAGAAGCGGCAGGATATACAGATGAGGATATGCAAAATTTGACATGGCAAAAATATATGGAAATCGGACAGCAGGTGCAGGAAAAACTGGGTATATCTATGCTGACTGTGCAGCCGGACGATTTGGGACTCATACGAATTATGATTCAAAGTGCAGATTCCTGGTACATGGATGACAGCGGTACTCAGGCATATATAGAGAACAATCTTGCTTTAAAGGAAAGTATTGCTGTTTACAAAGAGTTGATTAACAGGAATTTAGCTTTGCCGGTAGAATGTTGGGGTGATTTTACAGATGCATTTCAGGATGGAAAAGTGGCAACGGTTGTTTCAGGATGTTGGATTACCAGTACAATTAAAGAAAAACAGGAACAGTCAGGTCTTTGGAGAGTAGCATCAATTCCAAAATTAGAAGGAATAGAAAATGCTGTAAATGCATCCAATATCGGAGGAAGCAGTTGGTATGTACTAAAAAACAAAAAGAATGCCAAGGAATCAGCAAATTTTTTGAAAGAAACTGTAGGGGAAAATACAGAACTTTTGAATAATCTTGTAAAAGAAATTAACTTGGTCAGTGTAAGAAAGGACGCCGGGGAGTTTCCGGAATATGAGAAAACAGATGAATTTTTTGGAAATATGAATATCTTTGATGTGTTTTTAGAAACTACAGCAAATGTTCCGGTTGTAAACTATGGCAGGTATACTTATGAAATAGAAAATATATTAGAAAAAGAAATGCAGAAAATTATAAAAAGAGGAAATATTGAAGAATATTTAAGGGAAGTACAGGAAAGGGCAGAACTTTCCATATACTAAAAAAAATACCAATAACCAAAAAAAATACAAATCTTGAAAAGATGCTCTGGAAATAGTGAAAAAATGAATAAATTTAGTCCTAAAGAAAAATGGCAATGCCATGCTACAATAACTTCAGAAAAACAAAGAACCCCTAAGAAAGGGGAGGAGGAGAACGAGATGAAGTTAAAAAAAGTATTTGCATGTATGATGGCAGCTACTATGCTGTTTGGCTTAACTGCCTGTGGCGGTTCAGAGGACAAAAAAGAGAACGGAAAAGAAGGAGCGAAACAGGAAGCAAAAGATGACACATTAACAATTTGGGCATGGGATGAAGCATTTAACATTAAAGCAGCAAATGTTGCAAAAGAAATGTACGCAGAAAAAAATCCAGATGTAGAAATTGAAATCGTAACAATGGCTCAGGATGATATTGTAACAAAATTAAATACAAGTCTTTCCTCAACTTCAAATTCTTATGACGGACTTCCGGAAATTGTTTTGATTGAAGATTATAAAGCACAGGGATATCTTACATCTTATCAAGATGAATTTGCAGACTTGTCTGACATTGTATCAGAAGATGCTTTTGCAGAGTATAAAATGGCTGTAAACCAGGCAGACGGAAAAACATACAGCGTTCCATTTGACAGTGGTGTTGCTGCTACTTTCTATCGCAAGGATTTAATCGAACAGGCAGGATACACAGAAGCTGATATGGCAAATCTGACATGGGATAAATACATAGAAATCGGTAAAGCCGTAAAAGAAAAATGCGGTGTGGACATGTGCACATTAGATCCAAGTGATATCGGACAGATTCGTATGATGATGCAGAGTGCCGGTGCATGGTATTCAGATGAAGACGGAAAAGTTACACTTGCAGACAATCAGGCATTAAAAGATGCAATTAACGTTTATAAAGAACTGGTAGAGTCCGGTTGTACAAAACAGGTATCCGGCTGGGATCCGTTCGTAGGTGCTTTTAATAACGGCGAAGTTGCTTCTGTAGTAACAGGATGCTGGATTGCTCCATCTATTCAGAAGGCAGAAGACCAGAGTGGTAAATGGGGAGTTGCTCCATTCCCTAAAATGGATGAAAATGATAAATCTGTAAACGCTTCCTCCATCGGTGGCGGCGGCTGGTACGTGCTGCAAAATGTAGGCGATACAGAATTAGCAAAAGATTTCTTAAAGGAAACATTTGCAACAAATGTAGACTTAATGAACCAGTTAGCAACAGATATTACATTAGTAAGTACAATGAATGCAGCAGCAGATGCAGAAAATTATAAGACAGGCAGTGAATTCTTTGGAGGACAGGAAATTTTCGCAGACTTTGCAAAATGGACAGCTGAAGTACCTTCTGTAAATTACGGTATGAATACTTATGTAATCGAAGACTTAATGACAGAAGCATTACAGGCTATTATAAATGGAGCAGATATGGATAGCACATTAGCAGATTATCAGGCTCAGGCTGAGGCTGCAACAGCACAGTAAAAATAGAGAGCTGTCACATTAAGTGAATATCGAGAATATAAATATTCCTGATTACTGCTTAATGTGACAGCTCTTTTTTAAGGAGTAGAGGATTATGAAAAAAAAGAGTATCAGTAAAAATATTGACAGAAAAGCATGGCTGTTCATTATACCCAGTTTTATCTTAATTGTCAGTTTTGTATTTTATCCAATGGTGCAGGCTTTCTTCACATCTTTTCAGGTGGGAATGGCAAATAATACAGAATTTGGCGGTCTTGCGAACTATCAGAGATTACTTACAGATTCTACATTTAAGAAAGCATTGTTCAATACGTTGTTGTTTTTGATTGTTCAGGTTCCGGTTATGATTTTATTGGCATTGGTAATTTCTTCTATGCTGAACAATAAAAAATTAAAATGTAGAGGACTTTTCAGAACTGCAATCTTTCTCCCATGTGTAACTTCTTTGGTTGCTTATTCTACAATTTTTAAGAGTTTATTTGCGAATGACGGATTTATTAATGCATTACTGTTAAATCTCAATATTATAGATCAGCCTATTGCATGGATTACTGATCCTACATTTGCCAGAATTTTAATTATTGTGGCAATTACATGGAGATGGACAGGATATAATATGATTTTTTATTTATCAGGACTTCAGAGCATTGATGATTCTGTTTACGAAGCAGCATCTATTGATGGTGCAACAGGATTTCAGAAATTCCGCTATATGACATTGCCGCTGTTAAAGCCGATTATTTTATTTACAACAATTAACTCTACAATCGGTACATTACAGCTCTTTGATGAAACTATGAACATTACACAGGGTGGACCTGCAAATGCTACCATTACAATTTCACAGTACATTTACAACTTATTGTTTAAATATCAGCCGAACTTCGGGTATGCAGCAGCAGTATCTTATGTAATCGTAGTATTAATTGTAATTCTGTCCTTTATTCAGTTGAAAGTAGGTGACAAAAATGAGTAAAAAATCAAAAATAATGAATGTACTGCAATATATAATATTGACCATACTTTCCGTGGTTTCTATTTTTCCGTTTTTTTGGATGATTATTGCAGCAACCAATAAATCTGTGGATGTAACAAAGGGAACATTGACACCGGGAACTTATTTTATGGAAAATTTAAACCATCTTTTAGAGTCTGATTTACAGTATGTGAATGCGTTTAAAAACTCTCTGTTTATTGCAGTGATAACAACTGTGTTAGCTATGTTAGTATCTTCAGCTGCAGGATATGCTTTTGAAGTTTTCCGCACAAAAACAAAAGATAAAATATTCAATCTTATTTTATTATCCATGATGGTTCCTTTTGCAGCATTAATGGTTCCGTTATTCCGTCTTTTCGGAAAATTCAACAACATTCCGGGATTAGAATGGATTGGTCTTAATACAAATGGTTCTGTTGTGATTATTGCAATTGCTACGGCATTTTTGATTTTTTTCTTCAGACAGAATACAAAGACTTTCCCAAAAGAACTTATTGAAGCAGCCAGAATTGACGGACTGGGAGAATTCAGTATTTTCACAAGAATTTATATGCCTACTATGAAATCTACCTATGCAGCAGCAGTTGTAGTAACTTTTATGACAAGCTGGAACAATTATCTCTGGCCGTTGATTGCGTTGCAGTCAGAAGAAAAGAGAACCTTACCGCTGGTAATTTCAGCAATGAGTTCTTCCTATACACCGGACTACGGTATGATGATGACAGCAGTTGTTCTTGCTACATTACCTACGGCAATTCTGTTCTTTGTTATGCAGAAACAGTTTGTAGCAGGTATGACAGGTTCTGTAAAGGGCTGATGAATAATAATAAGGAGAGTGTGATAAATGCAGGCAGAATTAAGCTGGCTTTCTAATCCTCAGGTGTTTCAGGTAAATCGCTGTGAGGCACATTCCGATCATAAATTTTATGAAACAAGAGAAGATATGGAAGCAGAATGTGAAAAATTAAAACAGTCTTTAAATGGGGCGTGGAAATTTTCTTATGCAGAAAAACCGGCTGACAGGCAAAAAGATTTTTTTAAAGAGAATGTGTCATGTAAAGATTTTGATGATATTTCTGTGCCGGGACATATACAGCTCCAGGGCTATGACAGATGTCAGTATATTAATACCATGTATCCATGGGACGGAAAAGAATTTTTAAGACCGCCTCAGGTATCTGAGAAATATAATCCGGTAGGAAGTTATGTAAAGTATTTTGAAGTTTCACCTGCCCTTTTGGGAAAACAGACTTTTATCAGTTTTCAAGGTGTTGAGACTGCCTTTTATGTATGGTTAAATGGACATTTTGTAGGATATGGGGAAGACAGTTTTACACCATCTGAATTTTTAATTACAGATTACTTAAAGCCGGGAGAAAACAAGCTGGCTGTAGAAGTGTATAAAAGAAGCAGTGCAAGCTGGCTGGAAGACCAGGATTTCTGGAGATTTTCAGGAATTTTTCGAGATGTATATTTATATGCGGTTCCGAAAATTCATGTTTGGGATTTATTTGTGAATACAAAACTTGAAGATGATTACACAAAGGGAAGGCTTCAATTACAGTATTGTGTGCAAGGGGAAGACAGAAGTTTTGTAAATATTATATTAAAAGACAGAAATAAAAAAATTGTAGCACAAAAAAATGATTTGACAGTTATACTGGAACAGAATAGCTGTGAACTGGAGATTGGCAGTATTTATCCATGGAGCTGTGAAAATCCATACTTATATACGTTGGAGCTGGAAATTAAAGATAAAGAAGGAAATCTCATAGAGATTGTCAATCAAAAAGTGGGATTTCGCTGCTTTGAGATGAAAGATGGAATTATGTGTTTAAATGGGAAAAGAATTATTTTCAGAGGTGTAAATCGCCATGAATTTAATCCTGACAGAGGAAGAGCCATTACCAAAGAAGACATGGTGAAGGATATCTTAATTCTCAAACAGAATAATCTGAATGCAGTTCGTACTTCCCACTATCCTAATCAGAGTTATTGGTATGAACTGTGTGATGAATATGGAATTTATTTGATTGATGAGACAAATCTGGAAAGTCATGGTTCCTGGCAGAAAAATTCATTGTGTGAGCCATCTTGGAATGTTCCTGCATCTTTACCGCAATGGAGAGAAGTTGTGCTGGATCGTGCCCGCTCTATGTTGGAAAGAGATAAAAACCATCCTTCTATTTTAATCTGGTCTTGCGGAAATGAGTCTTATGCAGGAGAAAATATTCTTGCTATGAGTGATTATTTCAGAGAAAGAGATTCATCCAGATTGGTTCATTATGAAGGGGTTTTCTGGAACAGAGAATTTGACAGAACCAGCGATATGGAAAGCCGTATGTATGCAAAACCAGATGAAATTGTGGAATTTCTCGAAAATACCAATGAGAAACCATATATCAGCTGTGAATATATGCACGCTATGGGGAATTCCTGTGGAGGAATGGAGCTTTATACTCGTCTGGAAAAAGAATATGACAGATATCAGGGTGGCTTTATATGGGATTTTATTGATCAGGCATTGTGGCAGGAGCAGGAAGACGGAAGCAGACGTCTGGTGTATGGCGGTGATTTTGACGAACGTGCTACGGACTATTGTTTCTGTACCAATGGTATTGTATATTCAGACAGAAACGTGTCACCCAAGATGCAGGAAGTAAAACAACTTTATGCGCCTGTGGAAATTCATGTTAAAGAAGATGAGATAATTGTGGAGAACAAAAATCTTTTCATGGATTTAAGTGGATATGTTTTTAAAGAAAAGGTAGAAAGAGATGGGTATCTTCTTTCTGAAAGAGAACTTTATTTGCAGGCAAGACCGGGAGAACAGGCTAAATGTCCGATTTCAGCAGTTGGGACGGAAGCAGGGGAATATGTGGTTACTGTTTCTGCGTGTTTGAAAGAAGATACTTTATATGCGAAAGCAGGGCATCCGGTTGCCCATGGACAGAAAATTGTAAAAATTCTGTCGCAAGAAGGTCAGGAAAGTATGGAAGATACTTCTGAGTTTGAAATTATTCATGGCGATGTGAATGTAGGAGCAAAAGGAAAAGGATTTTCAGCTTTGTTTTCCAGAGGAGAGGGCGGAATTATTTCTCTTGTTTATGGTGAAAAGGAGTATATCACAAGAACACCGAGATTGACTTTTTACAGAGCGGCTACAGATAATGATGCCGGAATGGGTGCTCCTTATCGTGACAGCGGTTGGCTGGCAGCTTCCCTGGGAATGCGGTTTGTATCAGATAGCTTTACCATTACGGAAGATGAAAATTTCTTAATGGTAAGTGTGGAATATGAAGCCAAATATCCAAAAGTATTCCGTGTGAGTGTAAGCTGGAAAATAGACGTTAAAGGAAAACTGGAAGTTACAGCCCGGTATCCGGGTATAGATACAGAGGAATATATTCCTGTCTTTGGAATGGACTTTAAAATGAAGAAGGAGTTAGATTTCTTCTGTTACTATGGATATGGACCGGAAGAAAATTATCCCGATCGTATATGTGGGGCTAAGCTGGGTGTGTTTGAAAGTACTCCTAAGGAAAATATGTCTTCCTATTTAATTCCACAGGAATGTGGAAACAGGGAGCAAGTGCGTTGGCTGAAAGTAATGGATAAAAAAGGCGCAGGAGTGTGCTTCCGGGCAGTAAATCGGCCATTTTCCGCAAGTGTGCTCCCATATAGTGCTTATGAGATGGGAAATGCCATGCATATAGAAGAACTGCCAAATCGAAATTATACATGGGTGCGTATTTTATCATCGCAGACAGGTGTAGGTGGTGATGACAGCTGGGGTGCACCGGTTCATGAGCAATATAAAATTTCAGCGAAGAAACCGCAGTGCCTGCAGTTTACAATTTCACCCATTGATTAAAAAGAAACATAGAATTCAGAAACAGCCGGGCAGAATGTCAGGCTGTTTTCGTTTGGATATATGTGATACAATGTTTGCACAAAATAAATGAGGAGTGAGAAGATGGTTGAGTGTGGGAGAGTCATGATCGTGGATGACGAATATATTATGCGTCAGGGAATAAAATACATGATCAATTGGGAAGAATACGGATTTTCGGTAGTAGGAGAGGCATCCAACGGAAGAGAAGCGCTGGATTTGATGGAGGAACTGAAACCAAATGTAGTTTTTTGTGATATTGCAATGCCTGTTATGGATGGATTGGACTTTGTCAGAATTGTCCATCGTAAATACCCCGATGTACAGATTTTGATTTTAAGTGCCTATGATAAGTTCGAATATGTTCGTCAGGCTTTATTAAGCGGAGCCATAGATTATATATTAAAGCCTACTTTAAATCCAGAAGAGCTGCTGAAAATTTTAAGTAAAATAGCAGATAAAATTCCCGGAGTTTCCATGAAAAAGAAATCTTTTTCCAGTCAGGAGCAACAAATTGAGCGTTTTTTAAAGGGATATGAGCAGGATATAAAAATGCAGGATCTGATACAATATTTTCCACACAGCTGTTATATGCTGGCAGGCGTTCCGGTACATTTCTGTAATCTGGCAGGTCAGGATTTATCACAGATTATTTTTGAAAAGGTAGAGGAATATCTTACAAAGTCTGTATCAGGAGAATATGTGAAGTTTTTTCAAAGCCCGGAATTTCTTTGTATTGTTTTTAACTATCCGCTTAAAGACAGTCAGAAAATACTGGAAGAAATTCAGAATATGGTGAAAAACCTGAAGATTATTCATAATCAGACGATTGTGATTTTAGGAAAACAAAGAAAAAGTCTGGAGGAAATAAAAAAAGATTTTTCAAATTCAGCATTTTTAGAAACAGACTCTTTTTATCACAGAGGAGAGGAAATTATTTTTATGGGAGAAACACAGGAACAGTTAGAACGTGAAAATGTGTTTCATAAATTTGACTTTAGAACTTTTTCGGCAATGCTTGCAGATAAGAGATATAAAGATGCTGTAGCAATGTTTGAAGTATATATTAATCAGGCAATGGAAAGCAAAATGCCTGAATTCAAGTTGAAAAATCAAACAAAGAATTTATTATACAATGTAGTAGGAAACGTCAGTAAAGATATTCAGAATTTGGAAAATCTTCGATATAAATACTTTGAAGAAATTGATAAAGCAGTGTATGCAGAAGATTTCAAAGAAGTATTTGAAAACCTGATCAAAGACTTGTTGGAAAATTTTGGAGAACATACAGAAAGTCAGGATGAAAAGCTGCAGGAGATGCTGGATTACATTGCACAGCACTATAAGGAAGAACTTGACCTGGCAGAACTTTCCAATATTTTTAACTTTAATTATTCTTATTTGTCAACATACTTTAATACCAGAATGGGCGAAGGCTTCAGTGAGTATTTAAATAGAATCAGAATTAAACAGGCATGTAGATATCTTACTGAGGACAGCTATTCCATTGCAGCTGTCAGCGATATGGTAGGGTATGCAGACCAGAGTTATTTTTGCAGAGTATTTAAAAAGATTACAGGAGAAACACCCAGTTCTTACAGACATGGGTATCGGATGAAAAAGAAATGAAAAAATATGCAAAAAACAGTATGGTTGTAAAAATAGTTTTAGCGGTAGTTGTGGGAATTATTCTGGCAGTATTCAGTGTTACGGCAATTATTGTAAATCTGTCAGAGGATATTTTTGTAGATACCTATGGAAAATCTCAGGAAAAAGTATTTTTACAAATAGAAGAAGAATTAAATCACTATCATGAAAATTTAAGTAAAATTATGGACAGCATAGAAAGCAGTTGGGCATTTCGCATTTATTTTAGTGACAGAGAAATGAGTTCTACCATGGCATTTCAAAATTTGTATGAAATGGATGAGGATTTAAAAAACGCTATTCCTACCAATATCAGTGATGTGAGTGTTATGCTGGTAGGGCTAAATGAAAAGACTTATCTGAACAGGGAAGAAACCATTATTTCTTCTGCAAGAGAAATTCTGGAGTCTGATGTAAGTAAAAAAGCTACGGAGAAAGGGGGAAGCATTGTATATCAGTATGCGGATTCCGGTTTTACATCCACCACAAGAGATACTCCGGTTGTAATGGCTACAAAGGCGTTATGTTATCCGGAAAGCGGTGAAATGTATGCACTTGTTTATGTGACTATGAAAGAAGATGATATGGAGAAATTCTATCAGCATTTTACTTCTGAATATGCCAACTTTTACATGACCGACTCACAGGGGAAAATAATTTCTACAAATCAAAAAGCTATGTTGAAAAATAAGTTGAGTAAAAATCTGAGAGCGACGGAAAAAGAGAAACTCAGAAGAGATGCTGTAGAAAACAGCAAAGAAGTCATTGTATTTCAAAAATATCTTCCCTATTACGATTATACAATATATGGAGTCATTGACAGCAGAAACGCTTTAGGGAGGCTGTATAATATTCCTATGTTATGGAGTGTTTGTGCTGTTATTGCAATGGGTGTGATTATTGCTACATATTTCTTTGTAAAGCAGACTACAAAGCCACTCTCTGTTCTTGTGAAAAAAATGGCAAATGCCAGAAATGAGAAGTATGATGAGCAAATAGAGGTTACCGGTCCTTACGAAATACAGGAACTGACCAGTACTTATAACACTATGCTAGAGGATTTAAACAGATATATTGAAGAACTGATGAATGTGCAGAAAGAAAAGAGAAAAGCAGAAATTTCGGCACTGCAAATGCAGATTAATCCGCATTATGTTTATAATACTCTGGCAAGTATTAAGTGGTTGATCTATCAGGGGGAAATTGAGAAATCAACCAGAGCTATAGACGCTTTCATTTCCCTGCTTCGCAGTACAATAGGCAATACAGATGAGTATACTACAATAGAAAAAGAAATTGAGAACTTGAAAAATTATGTATTTATTAATAATACCCGTTATGGAGATAAAGTTCAGGTAGAGTACTTTGTCAACTTCGGGTGCGAAGAATGTCAAATACCGAAAATGTTGCTTCAGCCATTTGTAGAGAATGCATTTTTCCATGCATTTCCTTATGAAAGAAAAGGGAAAATTACAATTCTGGTAAGGAAGCTGGATGACGATTTACAAGTTCAGATTATTGATGACGGAGTGGGAATAAACCGGAAACGTTTAAAAGAAATATCAGAGGGAAATACGAAAACAGAGCATTTTACAGGTATTGGAGTAAATAATGTGGATGACCGCCTTAAACTTCTCTATGGTTCCCGGTATGGGATTTTAATAGAGAGTGAGGAAAATAAGGGAACAAGAATTACGGTATGTATTCCTGTGAAAAGTGAATAGACAATAATATATTTTCTTAGGACAGCATAGACTGAGTTAGCGGATTACTCATTGTCCAAAGACACAGGAGGTGCTGTCATGTATGAAAATTTAACCCACAAAGAACTTTGTGAGGCTTTCCATACAGATGAGAAAAACGGTCTTGATACGAAAGAAGCTGAAAACCGTCTTCTCCATGACGGGAGCAATACTTTAAAAAAAGCCAAAGAACAGACAGTTTGGGACAGAATACAAAATCAGATTAATGATCCGATGATTTTCATTCTCTTTCTGGCAGCATCTATTTCCATGTTGTTGCGGGAATATGGTGATACAGGAATTATTCTTCTGGTAATTGCCCTGAATACTACAGTAGGGGTAATTCAGGAGGGAAAGGCCAGAAAAGCTTTAGAAGCGCTGAAAAAAATGACAGCGCCATCGGCAGTTGTGAAGCGTGATGGGATTTATCAGAAAATACCGGCAGATAAGCTGGTAAAAGGAGACGTAGTAAAATTAAAGGCAGGAAATCAGGTTCCGGCTGATATACGTCTGTTTCATGTACAAGGACTTTTTGTCAATGAATCTGCCCTTACAGGAGAGTCTTTGCCTGTGATGAAAACGCAGGAGGTGCTGCCAAAAGGATTGCCCACAGCAGAAAAGAAAAATATGGCATATATGTCTACTGAAGTTATGAAGGGCAGTGGTGAGGGGATTGTAGTTGCAACAGGAATGGATACAGAACTGGGAAAAATTGCAGGTATGATTGAAGATACAAAACAGGAAATGACACCTCTTCAAAAACGCTTGGGAGATTTGGGAAAAATTTTGAGTATTGTGGCTGTAGTGTTATGTGCAGGTCTGTTTTTTATTGGGGTGATACAACATAGAAATCTTCTGCAAATGTTGCTTTTGGCTATTTCGCTGGCTGTAGCTGCGATTCCGGAAGGGCTCCCGGCAGTGGTTACCATTGTCCTTGCCCTTGGAGTGGCTAGAATGGTAAAAATAAATGCGATTATCCGCAGACTTCCGGCAGTAGAAACATTAGGTTCTGTAGGTGTTGTATGTTCTGATAAAACAGGAACTTTAACTGAGAATAAGATGACAGTAACGAAAATCTATGCGGATGATAAGATATTGCCTGTTTCTACAGTGAGAAAAAGGGAATTTCCAAAGCTTATGGAAGGGTTTCTTCTATGTAACAACAGTATTCTGGGAAAGCAGGAAATTGGAGATGCCACAGAGTTGGCTCTTTTACACACGGGCAGAAATATGGGATATGATGAAAAGCGATTGCAGCAGCAGTATCCCAGAACTTTTGAAATTCCTTTTAACTCGGAGAAAAAATATATGGTAAGTGTACATAAAGATGGAAATCATGAGATAGCCTATATAAAGGGAGCATGTGATTATGTTTTCAATCAATGTACTTACGTAGAAAATCATGGAAAAACAAAACCAATGACACAGACGGAGAAGATGAAAATTCGCAGAGCCATGGAGGAAATGGCAAAGGAAGGATTGCGAATTTTAGCTTTGGCATATAAAGAAAGAGTTGTGAATAAAGCAGAGAAGTCTTTGACAGAGGGGCTGGTTTTTGCAGGTATGGCCGGAATGATCGATCCCCCAAGAAAGGAAGTTGCTCAGTCCGTGAAAACCTTAAAAAGTGCCGGTGTACAAGTGGCAATGATTACAGGGGATTATAAAGATACTGCATTTTCCATTGCCAAGAAAATCGGAATTGCAGATTGTGTGGAACAGTGTATTACCGGACAAGAAATGGATGAGATGAGCGAAGATACTTTGCGAAAGAAGATGAAAAATCTGCGTGTGTTTGCAAGAGTGACACCGGCTCATAAAGTGAGAATTGTAAAAGGTTTTCAGGACAATGGGCAGATTGTTGCCATGACCGGTGATGGTGTTAATGATGCTCCTTCCCTGCAAAAGGCGGATATTGGTATTGCAATGGGTGAGAATGGTACAGATGTAGCAAAAAATGCAGCAGATATGGTGCTTCTGGATGATAACTTTTCAACCATTGAAAAGGCAATGGAGGAAGGCAGAGGAATTTATGTAAATATTAAGAAAGCTATTCTGTTCTTGCTGTCTTCCAATTTTGGGGAAATTATTACCATGTTTGCGGCTGTTCTTTTTCAGCTTCCTACACCTTTGAAAGCAAGTCATATTTTGTGGGTGAATTTAATCACAGATTCTCTTCCGGCATTGGCATTGGGAATTGATAAAAATGATAAAAATGCATTGATGAGGAAAAAACCGCGAAATCCGAAAGAGGGACTTTTTGCACACGGCGGCTGGGGCTTTACAATTTTTTACGGAGTATTAATTGCGGTAATTACTTTATATGCTTTTTATCTTGGAGGGCAGACTTATGCTTTTACAGTACTTGGTGTATCTCAGCTTTTTCATGCTATTGGTATGAGGGATAAAGATAAATCAGTATTTCAGATGAAACATTTGGAAAATCCTTTTATGTTGGGAGCATTTTTTCTGGGATTGGGACTACAGGCAATGGTGACAGAAATTCCATATTTTGTGCAGCTTTTCGGAACAGCTCGCCTCTCCTTACAGGAATGGTGTCTTCTTTTGGGGATTTCTGCAATTCCTCTTGTTGCTCATGAGATTTTACTTATTCCAGGCAGGATTTTAGGTATGCAGAAGAAACAGTAAAATGCAGGAGGAAAAAAGAAAAATTGCATATAAGACAAAGAATACCTGTAAAATAAAAGAATAATGCAAGAAATACTTGACACTAAGTCATATATTGGCATACAATATGTAGAAATAAATAGAAAACATCAGGAGGAAAGCCATGACACCGTATAAAGAACTTAGTAAAGAGCAGTTACAGGCCATGAAGGCTGATTTAGAAAAACAGTTTGAAGAAGTAAAGGCAAAAGGATTAAATCTGGATATGTCCAGAGGAAAACCATCTAAACAGCAGTTAGAGCTGGCAATGGATATGCTGGAAGAATTAAAAAGTACAGACAAACTGAAATGCGAAACAGGAATAGACTGCCGTAATTATGGTCTTTTAGACGGTATTCCTGAGGCAAGACGCCTTCTGGGTGAAATGACAGAAGTATCACCGGAAAATATCGTGATTTTTGGAAATTCCAGTTTAAATGTTATGTTTGATACGGTTTCCCGTTCTATGACGCATGGCGTATGCGGAAGTACACCGTGGTGTAAGCTGAATAAGGTGAAATTTTTATGTCCTGTACCGGGATATGACAGACATTTCCGTATTACAGAATATTTTGGTATAGAAATGATTAATGTTCCAATGACACCTACCGGACCGGATATGGATATGGTAGAGGAACTGGTTAGTACAGATCCTGCAATTAAAGGTATCTGGTGTGTGCCGAAATATTCCAATCCTCAGGGAATTACTTATTCTCCTGAGACAGTAAAAAGATTTGCCAATTTAAAACCGGCCGCAGAAGATTTCCGTATTTTCTGGGATAATGCTTATTGTATTCATCATTTATACGATGATAAACAGGATTTTCTTGTAGAGATTTTAGACCAGTGCGAAAAAGCCGGAAATCCGGATTTAGTTTACAAATTTATTTCAACTTCAAAAGTAAGTTTTCCGGGTTCAGGTATTGCAGCAGTGGCGGCATCTGAAAGAAATCTGGATGAGTTTAGAAAACACATGGCTGTACAGACAATCGGTCACGATAAGATTAATCAGCTTCGTCATGTGCGTTTCTTCGGTGGTATTGTGGGAATGCACAAACACATGAAAAAACATGCTGAAATTCTCCGTCCTAAATTTGAAATTGTAGAAAATACATTGGAAAAAGAATTGAGTGGAGCAGAAATCGGAACATGGCAAAATCCAAGAGGAGGCTATTTTATTTCCTTTGACTCTCTGGAAGGCTGTGCAAAAGCGATTGTAGCAAAAGCAGCAGAGGCAGGCGTGAAGATGACAGAAGCAGGTGCAACATATCCTTACGGACTTGATCCTAAGGACAGCAACATTCGTATTGCACCAAGTTTTCCTACAGTAGATGAATTAAAGCTTGCGACAGAAATCTTTGTACTCAGTGTAAAACTGGTAAGCATTGATAAAATTTTAAGTGAAAAATAAATTTGAAAAGAAAGGAGAGGACGCTGAATAGAAACAGTGTCCTCTTTGTGCGTAATAAAATTGTTAAGAATTCTTAATTGGTGAATTGGGAAAATTGTGTTATACTGGAACGCAACAGAATGTTATGTTAGGGGTGAATGATATGGCGAAAAGAAAATCTAAGAAGCGTAAATATAAGAAAATGAAAAAAATTCTGTTGGGAATTTTAATTGCTTACGCAGTTATTTTGTTGGGAGCATATTTTATAGGTGTATTTTACTATTCCAAACATTTCTATCCCGGATCGAAGATTAATGGAATGGACTGTACGGGAAAAACTGTGGCAGAGGCAGAAAAAGCCATGAAAAGCCAGATTGCAGGATATATTCTGGTATTGAAGGAACGAGGGGATAAAGTAGAGAGTATTAGTGCCTCCCAGATTGATATGAGATACATAGATGATGGGAAAATTGCAGAACTTAAAAAGGAACAAAATCCCTTTACCTGGTTTTTCTCCTTTGCGCACAAAAAGGATTATACTATGTCGGCCACAACACCATATAATAAGGAAGCAGTTTATGCAGCAATTGACGGATTATCCTGTTTCCAGGAGGAAAACATTGTACAGCCTTTGGATGCACATCTGGAAGTAGGAGCGAACGGATATGAAATTGTTCCGGAAGAACAGGGAACAGCTCTTGATAAAGAAAAGGTGAAAGAAGCGATTATAAAAGCCATTGATAACGGAGAGATTGAAGTGGATTTTGAACAGGAAGGTTGTTATCTTGCACCTTCTATACTGGCAGATGATGAAAATCTGGCGAAACAGAAGGAACAGGGAAATGTATTTTTAGGAGTTACAGTTACAATTGATTTCTCCGATCGTCAGGAGGTTGTGAATGCGGAAATTATGAAGGACTGGCTGGTAACAGATGAGTCCGGTAATTTAGATTTGGATAAAACGAAGGTGAAAGAGTATGTACAGCAGTTAAAATATGAGTATGATACCTTTGGTTCATCCAGACAGTTTACAACAGCAACGGGAAATACAATTACTGTAAAAGGTGGAGATTATGGCTGGGTAATTGCTCCAAATGACACTACAGCTAAGATTATAGAGGCGATTAAAAGTGGCCAGTCTCAGACTATTGAACCAGAATATACTTACAGTGGGTATTGCAGGGATACCAATGATATTGGCAATACTTATGTGGAAATCAGCTTAGAGGAGCAGCGTATGTGGTTCTTTAAGGATGGACAGCTTTTAGTGGATACGCCGGTAGTTACAGGAAACCATAACAAAGGCTATGATACACATAGTGGTGTTTATGCCATTATGTATAAGGAAAGAAATGCAACTCTGAAAGGGGAAAACTATAGTGCACCGGTGGATTACTGGCTTCCGTTCTATGCCAACACAGGTATCCACGATGCAGACTGGAGGACTACTTTTGGGGGAAATGAATATATCAATAATGGTTCCCACGGATGTGTCAATACACCGCCTGAAAATGCAGAGAAGATTTTTAATAACATTGAAAAAGGCGTTCCAGTAGTGGTATATTAAAGAAAGAAAATTTGACCGATAAAAGGAGTTTATAATATGAATATTATAGTATTAGCCGGAGGAAACAGTACAGAAAGAGAAGTGTCTATTGCATCAGGGCAGGGTGTATGTAAGGCTTTAAGAGAGCGCAACCATAAAGCAGTTCTTTTGGATCCTTATTTTGGAGCTTCTAAGAAAGAAGAAAATTTGTTTCCGGCAGAATATGATGTGGATAAAGCAGCAGATGCTATGAGAGAAATGAGCAGTAAATTGGAAGAAACCATGAAGACCCGTAAGGGATTTTTTGGGCCAAATGTTTTGGAAATCTGTAAGGAAGCAGATATTGTATTTTTAGCACTTCATGGAGCAAATGGCGAAGATGGAAAAGTGCAGTCGGTTCTGGATTTGATGGGAATTAAATATACCGGTTCAGACCCGCTAAGCAGCGGCATGGCAATGGACAAAGGTATTACAAAAATGGTATTTGAAGCAAAGGGTGTGCCTACACCAAAGGGAATTACTCTGGAAAAGGGAAAATGCAGCAGCCAGCTTTCAGACTACGGAATGGGATTTCCGGTTATTGTAAAACCTTGTTGTGGCGGTTCCAGTGTGGGCGTTTGTATTGCGAATAATCAGACAGAATATCAGGCGGCATTGTTAGAAGCTTTTTCTTATGAAAATGAAGTCGTAGTGGAACAGTTTATTACAGGAAGAGAATTTTCTGTTGCTGTTGTGGATAAGAAAGCATATCCTGTTATTGAAATTGCACCTTTACAGGGATTTTATGACTATAAGAACAAATATCAGGCAGGTTCTTGTGTGGAAACTTGTCCGGCAGAAATTTCTTCTGCATTGACAAAGGAAATGCAGAAATATGCGGAAATGGGTTATGAAGCTTTAAATCTTCAGGCTTATGCCCGTCTGGATTTTTTAATGGATGATGAGGGAAATATGTATTGTTTAGAAGCAAATACTTTGCCGGGAATGACACCTACCAGTTTAATTCCTCAGGAGGCAAAAGCAATTGGAATGGATTATCCTCAGCTTTGTGAAAAGCTTATTGAAGTGTCATTGAAAAAGTACCAGTAGGAGGAAAGATGTTATGAAAAATCTTACCTTGAAGAACCTTGCATTAGCCTGCAACGGAACTTATGTAGGAGCAAAGGAAATAGAAGATAAGGAAGTGACCTGTATTTTCACGGACAGCCGAAAGGCAGAAGCCGGCGGTTTGTTTGTACCTATCAAGGGGGCAAGAGTGGATGCCCACGATTTTATTGAGCAGGTGATGGAAAAAGGGGTGCTGGCTACTTTATCAGAAAAAGATTTGGGAGAAAAGCCATTTCCATATATCCTTGTAAAATCATCTCTTACAGCAGTAAAGGACATTGCAGAATTTTACTTAAAACAACTTCAGATACCGGTAGTAGGAATTACAGGAAGTGTTGGTAAAACCAGTACAAAAGAAGTAATTGCATCTGTATTGGCACAGAAATATAATACATTGAAAACACAGGGGAATTTCAATAATGAATTAGGTCTTCCATTAACAATTTTCCGTCTTCGTGATGAACATGAAATGGCAGTATTAGAGATGGGAATCAGTGATTTTGGTGAGATGCACAGATTGGCGAAAATTGCCAGACCAAATACTTGCGTTATTACCAATATTGGATTATGCCATTTAGAATTTTTGAAATCCAGAGATGGAATATTAAAGGCAAAAACAGAGATTTTCGATTATCTGCAGTCAGACGGTCATATTATTTTAAATGGTGATGATGATAAGCTGGTGACTGTTCAGGAAGCAAAAGGAATTAAACCTGTATTTTTCGGTGTAGAAAATCATCAGGGGATTTGGGCAGATGAAATTAAACCGGAAGGACTAAAGGGGATTTCCTGCTGTATTCATGCAGGAGAAGAAAGCTTTTCTGTACTCATTCCTGTTCCGGGAAAACATTCTGTTTATAATGCCCTCGCAGCAACAGCAGTGGGCTTGACTTATGGACTTACTATAGAAGAAATTCGCAAAGGAATTGAAAGCCTTCAGTCTGTAAGCGGTAGATTTCATATTATAGAAACACCGGAATATACAGTCATTGATGATTGTTATAATGCCAATCCCATATCCATGAAGGCGTCTTTAGATGTACTTACAGATGCTTTAGGCAGAAAAGTTGCCATTCTGGGAGATATGGGAGAACTGGGTGCAGACGAAAGAAAAATGCACCAGGAAGTTGGAAGATATGCGGCAGAAAGAGAGATTGATGTTCTTTTATGTGTGGGAGAACTTTCAGCGGATATGGCAGAGGCAGCCAGAACAGTAAGTTCCAAGACACAGGTGGAACATTTTGCAAATAAAGAAGATTTGATGAAAGAACTTCCGGAACTTCTGGAAAAAGGTGATACTGTGCTTGTAAAGGCCTCTCACTTTATGGAGTTTGGGGAGATTGTAGAAAAATTGAAATAAATACATTGCATTTTTATGGTAATATTGTAATTCTTGCGAAATAGTATAGTTTCTGTTATAATTTCAGAAGTGTGCATGGTTAAAGCATCATGTAAGATACTATAACGTAAGGAGGAAATGACACATGCTGAATAACATTTTAAGTGCGATAAATGATTGGATGTATACGTATCTTTTATTATTTCTGCTGGTGGGAACGGGAATTTACTTTACTGTAAGAACACGTTTTGTACAGTTGAGACTGTTAAAAGAATCGTTTCATGTATTAAAGGAAAAAGCAGGAGAAGAAAATGGAAAAAAACAGGTTTCTTCTTTTCAGGCATTGATGATTTCTACAGCTTCCAGAGTTGGAACGGGGAATATTGCAGGAATTGCCACAGCGATTGCAGCAGGCGGAGCCGGTGCAGTATTCTGGATGTGGCTCATGGCAGTTATTGGAGGTGCGTCAGCTTTTATTGAAAGTACGTTGGCACAGGTTTATAAAGTAAAGGACAAAGAGGAATTTCGAGGCGGTCCTTCCTATTATATGGAAAAAGCACTTGGAAAACGTTGGCTGGGAATTTTATTTTCTGTTCTCTTGATTATTTGCTTTGCTTATGGATTTAACGGACTTCAATCTTTTAATATGTCATCTTCTCTGGAATATTATATTCCGGGTTATAGTGATACCGTTTACCCTATGATTGTAGGACTTATTTTAGCAGTGGGAACTGCGTTCGTTATTTTTGGCGGTGTACACAGAATTGGTTTTATTACATCTGTAATAGTGCCGATTATGGCCGGCGCATACCTGCTAATCGGGCTTTATACGATTGTTACCAATATTACAGAGCTTCCAAGAGTATTTTCTATGATTTTTTCTCAGGCATTTGATTTTAGAGCATTTGCAGGAGGTATGGCAGGAAGTGCTGTGGTAATTGGTATTAAAAGAGGTTTGTTTTCCAATGAAGCAGGTATGGGAAGTGCGCCAAACGCTTCTGCAAGTGCGTCTGTAAGCCATCCGGCAAAGCAGGGAATGGTACAGGTTTTATCAGTGTTTATTGATACGCTGTTAATTTGCTCTGCAACAGCTATGATGCTGTTACTTTCCGGTGTACAGGGTGAGTCCGGCGTGTTAGATGGTATTCCGTTTGTGCAGAAAGCTATTTCTGCCAATGTGGGAAACTGGGGTATTCATTTTATTACACTTTCTATTTTTGCCTTTGCATTCAGCAGTTTGATTGGAAATTACTACTATGCAGAGTCTAACATTCTGTTTATTAAGAACAATAAAAAATTATTGTTTATTTTCCGTATTACTTGTCTTTTGGCAGTATTTTTCGGAGCGCAGGCAGATTTTTCTATGATGTGGAATATTGCGGATATTACTATGGGATGTATGGCAACCGTAAATATTCTGGTGATTTTAGTTTTGGGAAATACAGCAATGAAAGTATTAAAAGACTACGAAAAGCAGAAAAAAGAAGGAAAGAATCCTGTTTTTAAAGCAAAAGACGTAGGAATTGAGAATACGGAGTGCTGGTAAAAAAACAGGTATACATTAACACAAATTAAGTGTTTAATGTATACCTGTTTTTTATAATTTTTTTTAAGTTAAATCATGATTTTTTTCTAAAATGTCTAAAATAACTTTTTGTGTATAAGCACCCAGTCTTTTTTTATCTTCTTTTTCTAATTGCTCAGGATAAATAGGAGTGCCATATTCAACCACTACCTTGCAAGGTTTAATTTTTGGAAAATGTGCTTCAAAAATTTCAGCAGAGTTACTAATTGCAATAGGGATGATAGGACATCCGGATTTTGTGGCTATTTTAAAGCTGCCCTCGTGGAAAGGAAGCATTTCCAGCTCGCTTTCTCCTTTATTTCTTGTACCTTCAGGGAAAATACAGATAGAAATTCCGTTTTTTACTTTATCAATGGCAGTTAAAATTGTTTTCATTCCGGCTTTGATATCCTGTCTGTCTAAAAACAGGCAATGGAGGTAGCGCATCCATGTAGAGAGCAGAGGAATTGGCTCCATTTCTTTTTTGGCAATGTATCCTGTTAAATCAGGACATAAAGTATAAGTCAGCAGAATATCAAAAAAACTTCTGTGATTTCCAATATACAGTACAGCCTGATCTGTAGGAACATTTTCATGTCCGATAATGGTGATTTTTGCACCGGTCACTTTCAAAATAAATTTAAAAACAGTTTGAATAATACGCAGAGAACTGATATCCTTTGCACGCTTGTTAAACTTTCCTATAATCCACTCTGCAATAAGGATAGGAATAGATAAAATTAAGTATCCGATGACACAGATACATACAATAAGAAATCGAAACATAATAAATAACCTTTCTTTTCTTTGAATAATAAAAAAATAGTTAGAAGTAAAAGATACCTGACGGATTGTTTTGCACTTTGCGATTTCACAATCCCCGGCATCTAATAAATTATAATGAAATCAGCTTTAATATGCAAGGATTAGTACGCATATTTTAGGAAAAAACTGCATACATTTAGGATAAGACTGGCAAAGTGAAGGTGGCGTAAGATGTGAAAAAAGGAACAGCCATAATGTTGCTTTTGACAGTAATGTCCTGTTTTTTATGTGGCTGCAGCATTGAAAAAGTAAGGGCAATGGACGGTGTGAAACCGGAATATACCGTTATGAAAGAAGAAGATTATCCTGAAAAAGTAAAAGAATTGATAGGCGAAAATAAAGCAAAGGAATTTCAGATGACTTATCAGGACGCAGGATATCTCTACCTCATGAAAGGATATGGAGAGCAGAAAACAGGAGGGTACAGCATACAAATAGAAGATCTATCTTTGTGGGATAATGCAATTCATTTGCAGACAACATTGCTGGGACCTAAAGATGGAGAAGAACTGAAGGAGGAAGCATCTTATCCCTGCTTGGTGATTAAGATGAAATACCGGGAAGAACCGGTTATTTTTGAATAGAAAAGGGGTAATGTTGTGGAACTGGTAACAAAAAATATGTATATGCTTCAAAAAAAGTGTGAGGCAGTAAATCAGATTACTTTTGATGAGGACTTAAATGTTCCTGATGTAAAACCGGATATCGGAAGGATGATACAGAAAAAAGGAGATATTCAACTGGAAGATATTCAGATAACAGAAGGGCGTGCATATATTACAGGGGCGCTTGTAGTGAACCTTTTATACGTGAGTGATAGTGAAGAAAGACGTCTTCAAAGTCTTATGGGAACTTTACGCATTGGTGAAACTTTGAATTTAGAAGGTTTGGAAAATGGAGATAAAGTACAGTTGAAATGGGATATCGAGGACTTGAGTGTCCAGCTTATAAATTCCAGAAAACTAAATATGAAAGCATTGGTGACTTTTACAGCTTATGTGGAGGAAAGTAAAGAGCTGGAACTTCCTATTGCTGTGGAGGATGATGAAATTTCCCAGAAAAAGGAAGATGTTTCTATTCTGGGAACTGTGATACATAAAAAGGATACTATGCGTGTAAAAGAGGATATTTCTCTGAGCTCCAACAAACCGGATATTTATGAGCTGCTTTGGAACACTGTAGAGGTAAGAGGGCTGGATATTCGGGCAGAAAATGATAAAATTGCAGTAAAAGGAGAACTGTTTGTCTTTGCTCTTTACAGTGGTAATGATGATAACAATTCTCTGCAATGGTTGGAACATTCTGTTCCTTTTTATCAGGAACTGGAATGTGTTGGGTGTACACAGGAGATGATACCTAATGTGGAGATTTCCATGCCGCAGGGTGATTTAAAGGTGAAACAGGATGAAGACGGGGAAGAACGTGTGATTGGTGTGGACGTTGTTCTGGAATTGGAAATGAAAATCTACGAGGAGGAAGAATTATCACTTCTCATGGATGTGTATACACCTTTAAAGGAATGTGAAGCAGTCAGGGGAAATCAGATATTAGAAAGTTTGTTAGTGAAAAACTTTTCAAAGTGTAAAGTAAATGACAGAATTAAAATAGAAAACAGCCATGGTAAAATTTTACAGATTTGTCATAGTGATGGCAGTGTTAAAGTAGACAGCAGCAGAATTGTGGAAAACGGAATTGAAGTGGAAGGTGTTGTTCAGATTCGGATTTTATATATTATCGGAGATGATGATATGCCGTTTTATTCCATGGAAGCTATGATTCCTTTTCAACATGTAATTGAAGCAGAACAAATTACAGAAAATTGTGTATATTATATGCGGGCAGATTTAGAACAGTTGTCCACTACTATGATTGACAGCGATGAAATTGAAGCAAAAATTGTGATTAATTTAAATGCATTGGTGATGAAACAGAGAGAGATAGGAATTATTCAAAATGTTGCAGAAAGAGAGCTGGATAGGGAAAAGCTGCGCAATATGCCGGGAATTGTAGGATATCAGGTACAACCTCAGGATACATTATGGGATATTGCAAAGAGGTTTTATACCACTATTGATACTATTTTAGAATTGAATGAAATGGAAAATGATACAATAAAGCCTTATGACACCTTAGTGCTTATGAAAAAGGTAGAAAAATAAAATATTACTGGTAAAAGGAGCGGTTTCATGTAAACGGCTCCTTTAAAATACGAGTAAATTGTTTGGCTATCTTGCCAGTTGAAAAAAAATATGTTTTCATATAGAATAGAATGTACTAAAAGGAATACAATATACAAAAAGTCGGAGGAGAAGCCATGAGATTAAGAGCGTTGGCAAAAATCAATCTTGGTTTGGATGTTCTGCGTAGAAGAGAAGACGGATATCACGAATTGCGTATGATTATGCAGACAATTAATATGTACGATCAATTAGATATAGAAATAAGTAAAACACCGGGAATTAAGATTACCACAAACTTGCCTTTCATACCGGTAAATGAAAACAATTTGGTGTATAAAGCAGCAAAACTTTTGATGGATGAATTTCAGGTAGAGCAGGGAATTACTGTAGATTTGCAGAAGTTTATTCCTGTGGCAGCAGGTATGGCAGGCGGCAGTTCTGATGCAGCAGCGGCCATGATTGGGGTAAATCGCTTGTTTGGATTGGGACTTTCTGTAAAAGAATTGATGGAAAGAGGTGTGAAAATAGGCGCAGATGTGCCCTATTGTCTTTTGAGAGGAACTGCATTGGCAGAGGGAATTGGGGACAAGCTTCGTGCCCTTCCTCCATGCCCGGATTGTTACGTGCTTATTGGAAAGCCGGCAATCAGCGTTTCTACAAAATTTGTGTATGAAAATCTTCATGCCAACGAATTAGAGTATCATCCTGAGATTGATAAAATGCTGGAAGCAATTCAATGGCATAATTTGAATAAAATTGCAGATTGTATGGGGAACGTATTAGAAACCGTTACAATTCCTCATTATCCTGTTATTCAGGAAATCAAAGACCACATGAAAGAACACGGAGCATTAAATGCCATGATGAGCGGCAGCGGACCTACTGTATTCGGATTATTTGACGATAAGGCAACGGCAGAAAATGCCTGTGAAGCTTTGAGGGAAAGCCGTTTGGCAAGAACCGTTTTTTTGACAACAGTATTTAACAATGGCGGAAGGAGAAAATAGCAGAAATGGATTTGGAAATGAATATGGATGACTACCTTCCTTTAAGGGATGTGGTTTTTAATACACTCAGAAGGGCGATTTTGAAAGGGGAATTAAAACCGGGAGAACGACTGATGGAAATTGCTCTGGCAGACAAGCTGGGAGTAAGCCGTACACCTATTAGGGAGGCAATCCGCAAGCTGGAGCTTGAGGGACTTGTTGTTATGGCTCCCAGAAAAGGTGCAAAGGTTGCTTCTATTACAGAGAGAGACTTAAATGATGTATTGGAAGTAAGAAAAGGAATGGAAGTTTTAGCAATTTCCCTTGCCTGTGAGAGAATTACAAAAGAAGAAATGGAACATTTGGAGAAAATTGAAGCACATTTTCAAACACTTATAGAGTCTGATAATCTTACAGAGTTGGCAGAAGTAGATGTAGAATTTCACGATACTATTTATCAGGCAACCAATAATAAACGTCTGGTACAGCTTTTGAATAATTTAAGAGAGCAGATGTATCGTTACCGTATGGAATATTTAAAAGACATTGCTGTGCGCCGTATATTGGCAGAAGAGCACAAATCCATTTGTGAGGCGCTGCGAGCGAGAGATGAAAAAAAAGCTTTAGATTATGTACAACTTCATATTGATAACCAGCAAAAAGCAATTATTCGCAGCTTAAATCAAGAATAGAAACAAATAAGAGAGATATAATAAAAGGAGATGTTACATGAATAAACATTGGGAAATGTTCCGATGAAATTCATACGACAGCTCCTTTTTTCATGCATAAAAAAATGCTGCTTTAGATACGGACTCTATTATTAATGAAAAAATTCATGGTTTATACCAAAAATGGCGCATGAAAGAAAAGGACATTAAGTGGAGGAGAAAATCATGAACAACACAATCTCAACACATATTGATAAAAACGAAGCATACGTGAGAAAACGCCTGCAAAACTGTGATGACTGTATTATCCGCCCTATGCTTTTAGGGGAAGGCAAGAAGATACGCTGTCTGGTCGTCTACATTGAAGTTGCTGTAAGTAATATGGTGCTGGAGGATTCAGTAATTGGCAAGTTGGTAAATCATATATGGGAAATGCCGGGCAATGAATTGATTGAATTTGTCAAAGATAATGGAATGGGAATTTCTGATGTGCAGCCTTTAGAAAATATGGATAAAGCTTTTGCCTCTATGTTGGCAGGGAATGCTATATTTTTTATAGATGGTTATAATAAGGCAATTAAAATTGGAAGTAAAGGATATCCAAACCTTAGTGTTTCAGAATCCAGCAGAGAAAAGGTACTTCGTGGATCAAAAGAGGGATTTACCGATGCAGTAAAAACAAATGCCGCATTGGTGCGAAAGAGAATTCGAGATACAAGATTAAAAGTAAAGCAGAAAACATTGGGAGAGAGAAGTCAGACCTTGGTGCAGCTTTTATATATGGAAGATTTAGTACGACCGGAGCTTTTGTCAGAGATTGAAAATCGTTTGGACTCTTTTGTGATTGATGGGATTTTAGATACCGGAGCCATTGAACAGCTTACAGAGAAACATTGGCTTTCGCCTTTCCCACAGTTTCAGACTACAGAGCGGCCGGATAAGTGTGCAGCAGAAATTTTAAATGGAAGAATTTTGCTGTTATGTGATCATTCTCCTACAGGGATTTTGCTTCCGGCAGTTTTAAACGATTTTTTACAGGTGAGTGAAGATAATTACAATCATTTTGAAATTGTAAGTTTTCAGCGGATGATTCGCTATTTTGCTTTGCTTTTAACTCTGCTGTTTTCCGGCACATATCTTGCAGTTACTAATTTTCATACGCAGGTATTACCTACTAATTTGATTTTATCCTTTTCCGAGGCACGACAAGGAGTTCCTTTTCCGGCTCTTTTGGAAGTGCTATTTATGGAAATTGCCTTTGAAACCATCCGGGAGGCAGGTGTGCGTATGCCGGGGCCTCTGGGAGGAACTATTGGTATTGTGGGAGGTTTGATTGTAGGACAGGCAGCAGTAGAGGCAAATTTGGTAAGCCCTATTGTGGTGGTGGTAGTGGCTGTGACGGCTCTGTGCTCATTGGCAATTCCAAATCAGGAGTTTTCAGCGCCTTTCCGGATGTTAAAATTTGGTTTTATTTTTCTGGGAGGAACTTTAGGCGTATTTGGGATTTTATTAGGACTTTATCTGATTATCAGTCATTTGGCAGGATTAAAGAGCTTTGGGATTCCTTATCTTGCTCCTTTTGCAGCTCAAAATCAGGCAGGGTACAGAGGGGAACAGGATGGCGCTGTTCGTGCTCCTTTTCGTTTTCTTACAAAAAGGCCTTTATATGCAAGGCGCAGGGAACAGGTAAAACTCCGAACAAAAAAGAAAGGAGGCACATAATATGTTTGCAGATAATGCCAGAATTTCTCACAGACAGCTGTTTCGTCAGATTTTTATGGGGGTTATTGGAATTTACACATTGGCAATTCCTGTGTTCCCGGAAATTTTGGGAAGGCAGGGAATATTGTGTTTGCTAACAGTAATGGCTGTTTATCTCCTTTTTTTTGTTTATTTTATTCGGATTAAAACGGTAATGCAAAATCCACGAAGATATATGGGAAAGGTGCTGGGCAGTATTTTTGTTTTTCTGTATATGTCATGGCTGTGGTTTATGGGAGTATATCTTTTACTGATGACAGCCAGAATTACAGACCGATTTCTTATTGAAGGAAGTGTATACTGGATTGTGATTGTATTGGCAGCAGCGGCAACGTATCTAGGCAGTCATCAAGGGTTGGAGAGACGTGGAAGAATGGCGGAAGTGTGTTTTCCGGTGTTGCTTTTTATTATGGGTGGAATGTTATGTCTTGGCATTTTGCGTATGAAGAACTATTACTTGGGAGAATTGGGGAGTTTGACTTTACAAGGCTGGTTAAAAGGCAGTTATCAGATTTTTTGTGCGTTTTTGCCTTTTGCATTTTTGCCTGTAACTTTAGGAAATGTAAAAAAACCGGGAGAAACAGGAAAAGTAATGAGAGGAGCGTTGTTTCTTGTAACAGGGATTTTGATTTTATGTCTTTTATTATTGCAGGGAAGTTTTGGAGTGGGAGGATATGAGCACAGACAGTATCCGATGATTGAATTTATGGCAGGTATTCGAATTCCCGGAGATTTTTTGGAGAGAGTAGATATTTTCTGGGTAGCAGCAGTGATGTTCAGTATGTTGTTTGCTCTAGGTGGTGTGTTTTTCTATAATCATGAACTTCTGGTACGGACAGATATGGAAAAAGCAGCACTTTTTCCGGCAGTGGGAATTGTGGCTGCGGCTTTAATATGTGAGAAAATGCAAGTATCAACAGAGGTTTTTTGGAAGATTACAGGATGGTTTTACGGACCGCTGTTTTTGCTTCTTCTTTTATATGCAGGTTTTGCAGGACGGAGAAAATCTGTTTTTGTAAAAGGAGTGGTGATTACTTTGTGTATGTTTCCATTATCCGGTTGCGGTGTGTCTTTAGAAAACAGAGAATTTCCATTGTCTATGAGTGCAGATTATAAGGATGGCAAATTTGAATTGATTTACGGAATCCCGGGATTGGGAAAGATAACGGGACAGGGGAAAAATCAGGAGGAACAGCCCCAAGCCATTTCTTATCAAGGAGAGTCTCCAAAGGAAGCAGAGGAGGCATTTAATAGAAATCAGAAAAATTATCTGGATATGGGACATATTAAAACGATTATTTTAGGAAAAGGACTTCTGGAAAATGAGGAAGCATTTTATGAGATTTTAGGATATTTGGAAGAAAAACCTTCCGTAGCAGGAAATATTTATGTGTTCTTCAGTGAAGATACTTCAGAACTTATGAGCTTTGATGGGCAGGATGGGGAATCTGTGGGAGATTATCTCACGGGTATTTTAGAGAATAACTTGGAAGGTAAACCAAAGGATGCAGTAACTCTTCAGGACTTATATAATGCGTGGCATAGAAATGAAAAAATTCCAAAACTTTTAGAGGCAGAGATTGTGAATAAAAGACCCCAGATCCGTCAATACTCCTGATAATAAAATCAGGAGGTACATAAAATTGAGAGAAAAATGGAAAGATAGAAAAATCTGGCTGGCAGCAGCAGTTCTGGGACTGGTGTTAACTTTGTTTTTAACAGGAATAAATACGGTTCGTTTAAAACGGGAAAACAGGGAAATACAGGCACGCCTTGACCGAGAAATTCAACAGGGCATTGCAGGAGAAGTATTTCGTCTTCATGTAATTGCAAACAGTGATAAAGATACAGATCAAAAGTTGAAACTGCAGGTGAAAAATAAAATTGTGGAGTACTTACAGCAGAAATTAAATCCTGATGCAGGCTTAGAAGAAACAAAAGAGGTGGTACTCACTCATTTGCAGGAAATAGAGGAAGAAGCAGAAAAGACAGTAAAGGAATTGGGATATGATTATGAGGTTCATGCAGCAGTAGAGAATACCTATTTTCCTGATAAAACTTATGGGGATTGTACCTTTCCGGCAGGTGAGTATGAAGCTCTGAATGTGCGTATCGGAAAGGCACAGGGGCATAACTGGTGGTGTGTGCTTTATCCCAGTTTATGTTTTGTGGATGACACTTACGGTATAGTCACAGAAGAAAAAAAGGAAGATTTAAAAGCAGTACTTACAGATGAGGAATTTCATGAGATTCTAAAAAATCCACAGGAAAAGCTCAAGGTGAGAGTAGGATTTCGTTGGTTTTAATCTTGCAATATCCCTTTGTTAAGGGTAAAATGGAGAACAGACGATAAAATGACAGTTATGAGGTTATTGTATGAAATGTAAAAAAACAGCGCCCATTGGCGTTTTTGATTCCGGAGTAGGCGGTCTGACAGTTGCAAGAGAGATTATGCGAAATCTGCCTCATGAGAAAATCGTATATTTTGGCGATACTGCCAGAGTTCCTTACGGAAGTAAATCAAAAGAAACGATTTTGCGTTATTCCAGACAGATTGTCCGTTTTTTACAGACACAGGAAGTAAAGGCTATTGTAGTAGCTTGTAATACTGCAAGTGCTTTGGCGCTTGAAACAATCAGCGAAGAAATTGATATTCCTATTATCGGTGTAGTAAAGCCTGGAGCAAAGGTGGCAGCACAGACTACCAGAAATAAAAAGATTGGACTTATCGGGACAAGAGCAACAGTAAAGTCGGATTTATATCGTAAGACTATTCAAGCAGAAAATCCGGAGATTGAGGTAATCGGACAGCCGTGTCCTCTGTTTGTGCCTTTAGTGGAAGAAGGGTGGCTGAAAGATCCTGTTACCATAGAGGTTGCCAAGCGGTATCTGGCGCCATTATTAGAGAAAGACATAGATACTCTTATTTTAGGCTGTACCCACTATCCGCTTCTTCGCTCTACTTTAAAAACGCTGGTAGGAGATGGGGTGACTTTGGTAAATCCGGCTTATGAGACGGCAAAGGAGTTACAGCGGCTTTTAAAAGAGCAGGGCATGGAAAACGAGATACATACAGATGAAGAATTTCCCTATCGCTTTTTCGTCAGTGATGAGGAGGAATGTTTTCAGCAATTTGCAAATTCGATTCTTCCCTATAATGTAAAACGAACAGAGCAGATTAATATTGAGGAGTTTTAGAAATGACAAAGGATGTTTTGGTTACAGTAAAAGGGCTTCAGAGCATGGAAGACGGCAGTCCTCCTGAAGAAGTGGAAATGGTAGCAAAGGGTGAGTATTATTATAAAAATGGACACCATTATATTTTTTATAACGAAACCATAGAAGGATTTACAGAACAGAACAGAAACAGTATTAAAATTTCAGAAAACAGTGTGGAAGTAAAGAAAAAAGGACTTACTAACATGCAGATGATTTTTGAAGAAAAGAAAAAAAATATTAGTTATTATGCTACTCCTTTTGGAAATCTTCAAATGGGAATTGCAGCAACGAATATTGATATAAAAGAACAGGAAAAAAGTTTGGAACTTTGTATTGATTATGCGTTGGAAATCAATGGTGAGCATGCAGCAGACTGTCAGATTGCAGTGAGTGTAAAAGAAAAGGACAGTGGTGAATTTTCATTGAATATGTAAAGAAAAACGGGACCAATGCTTTAAGTAACAATCAGGAATATCCATACATTTTTAGTGGATTTGTCAAGTACGCTTTGAGATTACAAGTTCAAAGTAAGTACAGACCGGTGCGAAATGTATAGATATTCTCGATGTACACTTGAAGTGATGGTCCCGTTTATTTTTGAGCAGATGCAGCTTTTTCTTTCATGCGTTTGAACCAGCCTTTTTTCTTAGCCGGAGGGGTGAGGGAACCACGAAGTCCTCTTACTCCTACAATGTAGATACCGCTTACATCAGCTTTAATTTCTTTTTTTACAGGAATTAAGTCAAAGATTGCTTCGTCAGCTACTAAAGTCATAATCTTTGGTCCGATTTTGGCTTTTACGATAGGCAGCTTAGAACGGCGCATAAGCTTTGGAGTCTGGTCGATAACCATCTGTGGCAGACCGGATTGCTTAATAGGCAGACGCTTTTTATCAATGATCAGCATTGTCATAGTCTGCTTCATGGCATCCATCTGTACCTGTTGTTCTTCCTGTTTTTTTTGAGCCTTTTTTCCAAGGAAAAAGAGAACAATAATAGCGATGATTAAAATAACCAAAACAACCAGAAGTATTTTCGTAAGCATTTCTGTTAATCCTCCTATTATTTCAGTAATTCATACTTAGAATATTCTAGCACCCTTTCATGGAAAAGGCAACTAAAAATCCCCTGAAACCTTTTCTTTTTCAGCTGTAATGTGGTATAATTATTTCTACATACTAATTTTTATTAAATGGAGAGGAAATAAAAAGCATGAAGAAAAAAATGATAATCCTTTTGCTGACATTAGGAATTCTGGGTACAGCAATAGGATGTGGCGCAAAGAAAGACAAAACAGAGGATAAAGAAGGGACAAAAACAGAACAGTCTGCGCAAGAGGATTTTAAGCTGACAAACAAAGATGGAAAAGTAGTAGCGGCAGATATTGATAATATAGAAAATTATATTACTTTAGGTGAGTATAAAAACCTTCAGGTGACAGAAGCACCGAAAGGTACTGTGACAGATGAAGAGGTAGATAACAGTATTCATTATACACTTATGACAGGTTACGAGCAGGTAGAAGTAACAGAGGACAGAGCAGTTCAGCAGGATGATACAGTAAATATTGATTTCACAGGTTATATGGATGGTGAGGAATTTGATGGCGGTTCTGCACAGGGTGAGGATTTGCGTATCGGCTCAGGTTCTATGATTGAAGGCTTTGAAGAAGGACTGATTGGACATAAAAAAGGTGAAGAAGTAACTTTAGATTTGACTTTCCCAACCGATTACAGAGCAGAAGAAATGCAGGGAAAAGCAGTACAGTTCAAGATAAAAATTAACAGTATTTCTCAGGTGCCGGAACTTACTGACGAATGGGCAGCTGCAAATACAGATTATAAGACTGCGGAAGAATTCCGAACAGCACAAAAAGATATGATGCAGAAAAGTATTGATTTAGAATACGAAGGTCAGTTGAAATCTGATTTATTTGCCATGGTAGTAGAAAGTACAGAGTTTAAAGAATATCCGGAAGCTCTTTTGGAACAAGGAAAAAAAGATGTAAGAGAAAGACTGGATCAGATGTATCAGGCACAGTTCCAGATAACTCTGGACGAATATATAAAACAGCAGGAAATTTCTGATGAGGAAGTAGAAAAGGTATTGACAGAATCTGCACAAACATATTTACAGCAGAATTTGATTGTACAGGCTATTTTCAATGCAGAAGGAATTGAGCTGAGTGAAGAAGATTATACAGCAGAAGAAGCAAAATTTGCAGAATTAAATGGATTTCCTGATGCAGAAACTATGAAAATGTACTATGGTGATTTAAACGTATTAAAAGATAGTGTACTTTGGAATAAAGCATGTGATGTAATTGTAGAAACCGCTACAGTAACAGAACAGGAGCCGGAAGCTGATACACAGGCTGAGCAGGAATAGTAAATAAAGACCGCAGACAAACACGAGAGATAAAGGGTGTGTCTGCGGTTTATTGTGTAATGGGAGACGAAAGAGATGCAGAAAAAAACAAGACGAATATTAGGAGTTTTTCTTTGTATATTACTTTTGGTTGTACCTCTTTGGGGCTGCCAAAAGGAAAATATTCAGGGAAGTGTAAATTCTGATATTTTACAGAATGTACAGGCAGAAGGTGGTCTTACTATTCATTATCTGGATGTAGGACAGGGAAACGCTATATTGCTTCAATCGGAGGGGCAATCCATGCTTATAGATGGAGGCGCAAGAAAAAGTTCTTCTTTTGTGGTAAGCTATCTGGAAAAACAGAATATTAAAAAACTGGATTATGTATTGATTTCTCATTTTGATGAAGATCATTTGTCAGGTGCAGTAGGTGCTTTGCATAAGTTTCCGGTAGATACATTGATTACACCTGATTATGAAGCTGATTCCAATATTTTTCAGTCCTATAAGAAAATAGTAGAGGAAAAAGAGTACGAAGCAGTTCATCCTAAACAGGGAGAGGAATTTTCCTTGGGAAGTGCAAAATTTCGGATTATTTCTCCTGTAACTTATGGCCATGAGGACGAAAACCAGGATTCTGTAGGATTTATTTTAGAAAACGGAGAACAGAAATTCTTTATTGGTGGGGATATTGGGCTGGAAAGTGAGAGGGAAATCTTAGAATCCGGTGTGGATATTCGTGCAGATGTCATGTTAATGAACCATCACGGTTCTCATGTGAGTGAAGAGTTTTATAAGAAGATAGCGCCTTCTTACAGTGTGATTAGCTGCGGAAAAGACAATAAATATGGGCATCCAAGAGAAGACACCATGGAACTTTTAAAGAAATATGATGTACCGGTATTTCGCACAGATTTGCAGGGAACTATTCTTATGCATAGCGATGGAAAGGAATTGACATTTGAAAAACATCCTTGCAATGATTATACTCCGGGGGATAAAAATGGAGAAGAGGAAGATCAGGGTACACAGGAGTTTAACAACAGCAATGAGCAGGAATGTGACTTTATTTTAAATGCACATACAAAGAAAATTCATAAAAAGAGCTGTGCTTCTGTAGGAAAGATGACAGAAGACAACAGAAATTATTACAAAGGGGATATTCAGACTTTACTTGATGCAGGATATAGCACCTGCAAAAGTTGTAATCCATAAAAAGAAGGAAAAGATACAAAGGAGAATAGGAAATGAAAAAGACATTAAAGCAGTTGGCAGGTTATTATAGGCCCTATAAAGGACTTTTCTTTTCAGACCTGTTTTTCGCAGTTTTAGGTGCGGGAATTACTTTGGTAATTCCTCTGCTGGTGCGCTATATTACAAGCAATGTAGTGTATTATCCGGTTGATGAAGCAGTAAGTGTAATTATAAAACTGGGGATTTTCATGATTGCCCTGGTATTGTTAGAAACATTTTGTAATTTTTATATTGCTTATTATGGGCATCTTATGGGAGCCCGTATTGAGCGGGATATGCGAAACGAAATTTTCAGCCATTATCAAAAGTTGTCCTTTTCGTTTTTTGACAACCAGAAGGTAGGGCAGCTGCTTTCCAGAGTAACTTCAGATTTATTTGAAATCAGCGAACTTTTGCATCACGGACCGGAAGATTTAATTATTTCTATTATTAAATTTGTAGGTGCATTTGTTATTTTGCTGTTTATCAATGTCAGGCTGGCATTGACTGCCTTTTTCTTTATTCCGTTTTTGATTTTGTATGCTCTTTATTTTAATCGCAAGATGGAAACGGCATTTCGAAAAAACAGAGCCCGTATTGCTGATATTAACACACAAATTGAAGACAGCCTTTCCGGAATTCGTGTAGTAAAATCTTTTGCAAATGAACAGGAAGAAATGAGAAAGTTCAAAATCGGAAATCAGCGTTTTGTAGATTCCAAAAAGCAAAGTTATCAGTATATGGGAACTTATTATTCGGGAATGGGTGCTTTTACTACACTGATTACGATTGTGGTTCTTCTGGTAGGAGCGTTTTCCCTTACAAAAGGGCAGATGCCGGTGGAAGATTTGGTAACTGTTCTTTTATATATTAATAACTTTACAGAGCCGGTGAAAAAACTAATTAATTTCACAGAACAGTTTCAAAACGGATACAGTGGATATGTACGTTTTAGAGAAATTATGGATGTAGAGCCGGATATTACAGATAATAAAGATGCTTGTGAGCTTACAGATGTAAAAGGAGCTATTGACTTTGAAGATGTTTCTTTCTCTTATGAAGGAAATAAAGAGCAGGTATTAAAAAATGTAAATCTTAAGGTGAATGCAGGAGAATATGTAGCTTTAGTAGGTGGTTCTGGAGCAGGAAAGACAACGCTTTGCAGCTTAATTCCTCGTTTCTATGATGTGACAGAGGGAAGAGTTTTACTGGATGGGAAGGATATCAGACAGATTAAACTGCATAGCCTGCGCAGCAAAATAGGCATTGTACAGCAGGATGTTTATTTATTTGCCGGAACAGTTATGGAAAATATTCGATATGGAAAACCCGATGCTACAGATGAAGAAGTTATACAGGCTGCAAAAGCTGCAAATGCCCATCAGTTTATTATGGAGCTGGATAATGGTTATAATACAGATATTGGACAAAGAGGCGTGAAACTTTCCGGCGGACAAAAACAAAGACTTTCCATTGCCAGAGTTTTCCTGAAAAATCCGCCAATTTTAATTTTTGATGAGGCGACATCTGCTCTTGACAATGAGAGTGAAAAGATTGTACAGGATTCTTTAGAACAGCTTTCCGTAGACAGAACTACATTTGTAATTGCCCATAGACTTTCGACAATCAGAAAAGCCCAAAGAATTCTGGTGCTGACAGAGGATGGAATTGCAGAGGAAGGAACTCATCAGGAACTTATGGAGAAAGAAGGAATTTACAGCAGTCTTTATAAACTTTCATTTTCATGATACAATGGAAAAAATGTAGGGAAAGGAATGGTTGAATATGATAGCAGACAAAATGAAGGCATTAGTGAACAATAGCTCAGCAATTCGTGCAATGTTTGAAGAAGGGAAAAAATTAGCAAAGGAATATGGTGCGGAAAACGTTTATGATTTTAGCCTTGGCAATCCTAATGTGCCTGCACCGGTTCAAGTTCAGGAGGCAATGTGTGAAATTGCGAAGGAAGAAGATCCGGTTGTTCTTCATGGTTATATGAGTAACAGTGGATATGAAGATGTAAGACAGGCAGTAGCACAATCCTTAAATAAAAGATTTGATACTTCTTTTGAAAAAGAAAATATCATTATGACAGTAGGAGCTGCCGGAGGATTAAACGTAATTCTAAAAACATTGTTAAATCCACAGGATGAAGTTGTGGTGATTGCACCTTATTTTGGAGAATACAATGCTTACGTGTCTAATTATGATGGGGTTGTAGTGGTGGTAAGCACTGATACAAGAAACTTTCAACCGAATTTAAAGGAACTGGAGGAAAAACTGACAAAGCGAACCAAAGCCGTTATTATCAATTCGCCTAACAATCCTACCGGTGTAGTGTACTCAGAAGAAACAATTCAAAAACTGGCAGATATTTTAAGGGAAAAACAGCAGGAATTTAAAACAGATATCTATTTGATTTCAGATGAACCTTATCGTGAGCTGGTCTATGACGGTGTAGAAGTTCCTTATTTGACAAAATATTATGAAAATACTATTGTAGGATATTCTTTCAGTAAATCCCTTTCCCTGCCGGGTGAAAGAATCGGTTATCTTGTTATTCCCAAGGAAGCAGCAGATGCAGAGGAAATTCAGGCAGCGGCTAATGTGGCAACCAGAATTTTAGGCTATGTGAATGCACCTTCTTTCATGCAGAAAGTTGTTGCCAGATGTCTGGATGCAAAGGCAGATGTGCCATATTATAACCGAAACCGTGAAACACTGTATCATGCACTTGTAGAAATGGGATTTCATTGTATTAAACCGGAAGGAGCCTTTTATCTTTTTGTAAAATCTCCGGTAGAAGACGAGAAGGCATTTTGTGAAGCGGCTAAGAAATATCATATTCTTATTGTACCGGGATCTTCTTTTTCCTGCCCCGGATATGTAAGAATTGCCTATTGTGTTTCTTATGAAACAATTTTGAATTCCCTAGATAGCTTTAAAAAGTTAGCTGAGGAATTCCATACAAAGTGAGAGAAGGAGCGGGTGGAATATGACGAAAAGGGAGTTCTTAGAAGAATTAAAAGATACATTAAGTGAACAGCTTCCGCAAAATCAAGTGGCGGAACATGTGTCATATTATATGAATTATATAGAAGAACGAGAGCGAAGCGGAAGCAGTGAAGATGAAGTTTTAAATATGTTGGGAGATCCCCGTCTGATTGCCAGAACAATTCTGGATACTACACCCGGCAGCAAAGATAATCAGAATTATTTTTACGAGGATACTATGCGGGATACACAAAGTGGGGCAGAGAAAAAAGGTTTGTCCGGTAAAGCCAGGAAATATCTTTATATAGGAATTACTATTGCAGTTATATTTCTGATTGTTTCACTTATTACAACTTTGTTATCTTTTTTACTGCCTATTTTATTACCTGTAATATTGATTTTGGTTGTGATTTCTATTGTACGAAAGCGATAAAAACAAGAAGAAATCCCTCATAGGGGAGCTATGAGGGATTTCGAGGGGAGTATAAATAATTAAATAAGGGGTTATAATGTAAAAAAAATTTTTGAAGGGTAAATTCTTTTTACAACCCATATTATAATATAAAAGGAAAAAAAAAGCAATAATATTATTTTTTTGTTAGAAAATTGTTAAAATTTAAGAAATATCAATTTAATATATTTTCCTGAGAATATTATTTTTGATTACAGGGATAATAAGACTGTAACGAAAAACATTTATTCAGGAGGTATTTCATCATGGCAAAAAACA
>URHS01000010.1 GCA_900547685.1 uncultured Blautia sp.
CCGATCTAAGAGGGGAGTCTCCTTTACCAATTTCTATGGTAACACTGGGAATTTTCATTTCCAAAAGCGCCCAGTCTTTATATCCTGCCGGAGCTGTGGTATCCCATCCCTCTATAAGCTCATATCCCGTTGTATCCCCTATAATTTTTGCCAGTTTTTTCGTATCTTCTCTTAATTTTCCCTGCTGTCCGAAATCCCAATAAATCACCTCTCCTGACGAATGATAACTAATGGTTGCCTGAAATTTTTCTTTCCTTGTAAGCTTAGTAAGAAATTTTGTTTCCACTTCTGACTCCGGACATTCTCCCTTATATTGTTCTGAGGAAGGTTCTTGTTTTTCACATTGATACTCCTCCCAAAAAGCAGCAAAATTCCGATTTAAATCCACACCTCTTGCATTGGATTTCCACTTCATAAAATCTTCTTCTTTCATTTCTAAAAGTTTTTCTTTCAATTTTTTATTTCTAATCCCATTTATACCTCTGTGACACAGCGCCGCTCCATCAGGATTTACCATAGGGATTATATGTATTGCCACATCATAATTTTCTATTCCGTTTTTACAAATATTTTGAAGAAAATATTCTGTCTGTTTCACTAAAAGCTTTGCTGTCATATATTCTCTCCCATGAATGGTTCCTGTAAATAACAGCTTTCTTCCTGCGTTTTTATTTCCCACGATTATCCTGTAAATTTCTCTGTCATCAAAACTCTTTCCCAGACTGTCAATCCAAAGTTTTTCCTGATATTGATACAGCAGATTTCTCAATTCTTTTTCCATGGTTTCATACTCATATAGTAAAATTCTGTCATTATACATTGACGATACCCTCGAAAATTATTATAATAGTACAATAGATATTCTAAAAAAGGGAGATTAAGAAGTGAAAAACATGAAACGACTTCTTGCAATCATTGGAGTCGGTCTTTTAGTAGGTATGTACGTGTTGACTTTTATTCTATCTCTAACAGACCATTCTAAGACAGGCAGTATGCTCATGGCATCTCTTTATGCTACTGTGGTGATACCTGTTCTCTTGTATGCCTTTATGCTGGTATACAAATGGACACATCCCAAAAATGAAGAAATACCAAAAATCTCTGCGGAAACTTCCGAAATCGATACGCTGATTTTTGATATTGGCAATGTGCTTGCAAAATATGACTGGAAGAAACTCTTAAAAGAATTAGGATATGATGAAAAAACGGGAACTGCTGTAGCCAAAGCCGTTTTTCTCAGCAAGGAATGGGCTGAAGCTGACCGTGGAACTCTGTCAGAAGAAGAACTTTTACAGACCTTTATTTCCAATGCACCCAGCTACGAAAAAGAAATTCGTGAAACCTTTGATGCTGTTGGAAAAACGATTTCCACCTATCCTTACACCAAAGACTGGCTTAGTTATTTGAAAAAACGCGGCTATAAGATTTATATTTTATCCAACTTTCCAAAGCCTGTCTATGACCGGTGCATAGACGAACTGGATTTTCTAAATCTTGTAGACGGAGGATATATGTCCTGGCAAATACACTATATAAAGCCAGAACCGGAAATTTATCAAAAACTGATTACAGATTTTAAAATTATTCCACAGAAATCTGTATTTATTGATGATTTAATGGACAATATTGCTGAAGCACGTGCACTTGGCTTTCACGCAATTCACTTTACAGGTAAGAAAAATGCAGTTCGACAATTATTGGATTTCGGAGTAAAATAAAAAACAGCAATAGGTTACATAACCTATTGCTGTTTTTTATTTTGTAGTTCTTCTTCTAAACAGAATAAATAAAATTGCACTAATTCCCATCAAAATCGGATAAAACAGATATGGCATAATCTGTACCGGAGACAATGCAGAAAGTCCTGCTGCTGTTAAAAGCTGCGCTCCGTAAGGAATAATACCCTGTCCTACTGATGCAAAAATATCCAATAAAGAAGCACTTCTTCTTGGAGATACATCAAATTCTTCGCTGATTTCTTTGGCAATAGGACCTGACATAACAATCGCTACTGTATTATTTGCAGTACAGCAATCTACCAACAATGCCAAAATAGAAATACCAAACTCTCCGCCTCTTGGGCCATTAATTCTTTTCTTAATCAAATTTAAAATAAATTCAATTCCACCGTATTCTTTCACTAAAGCTACAATAGCAGCCACAATAATAGAAATAACTGTAATATCATACATACTGGTAATTCCCTCGCCCATTTTCTGGAAAACTTCTCCAAGGGCAAAAGCTCCGGTTCCCACACCGACAATGGCTGATAAAATTGTTCCCGCAATCAAAACTATGAATACATTAATTCCAATCAAAGCACCAATCAACACTACCAAATATGGGATTACTTTCACAATCTGATAATTCAGTTCTTCATCAATATTTCCTGCATTTCCGCTGGCAATAAAGAAGAAAATAACTGCTGTTATAATTGCTGCCGGCAATACGATAAGGAAATTTTCCTTAAATTTATCCTTCATTTCACATCCCTGTGTTCGAACAGCTGCAATTGTTGTATCAGAAATCATAGATAAATTATCACCAAACATAGCGCCACATACAATAGCACCCATACAAATCGGCATAGAAATTCCTGTTTTTTCTGCAATACCTACACCAATAGGAGCCATAGCAGTAATTGTCCCCACAGATGTTCCCATAGATACAGAAATAAAGCATCCAATAATAAACAATCCCACGACTGCAATTGATGACGGCATAATAGAAAGCCCTAAATTTACAGTACTTTCTACTCCCCCAGCTGCCTTAATCGTACCGGAAAAAGCACCGGCAGCAAGGAAAATCAGACACATTGTCACGATATTTTCTTCTCCGATACCTTTAGAAATAATGGAAATCTTATCGTGAAAACGCACTCTGGGGTTCTGTAAAAACGCCACAACCAAAGCGATTAAAAATCCCACAATGGCAGGCATTGTATAAAAATCATTGGAAATAATTCCCGCACCGATAAAGATGACAAGGAATATTCCAATGGGTAAAAGCGCCGAAGCTCTCCCCTTCTTTTCCTGTTTCATATCATGTCCTCTCATTTCTGTTGTATTTTACACGTTGATTTCTGCTGTCATACCCAGAAGCTCTTTATTTGCCTCCAAAACAGGATGAACTACTTTCTTTAAGAAGTTATCTACCTGAACTGCCGCACGTCCTGTATATTTTGCAGGCTCCATAGTTTTCTGCAACTCTTCCAGTGTCATGTTAAACGCCGGATCAGCAGCAATCAGTTCCAGAAGATTGTTATCTTTACCTTCTACTTTTACATTTCTTCCTGCTTCCATAGAAAGCTCGCGAATTCTTTCATGTAATTCCTGACGGTCTCCCCCTGCTTTTACAGCATCCATCATAATATTTTCTGTAGCCATAAATGGAAGTTCACTTCTTAAACGTTTTTCGATAACTTTTGGATATACAACCAAACCGTCTACCACATTTAAGCAAAGGTCTAAAATACCGTCAATGGCAAGGAAGCCTTCCGGAACAGAAAGACGTTTATTTGCAGAGTCATCCAATGTTCTTTCAAACCACTGTGTTGCAGATGTAATGGCAGGATTTAACGCATCTACCATAACAAATCTGGACAGAGACGCAATTCTTTCACTTCTCATCGGGTTTCTCTTATATGCCATAGCAGAAGAACCGATCTGGCTCTTTTCAAATGGTTCTTCTACTTCTTTTAAGTGCTGAAGCAGACGGATGTCATTAGAAAATTTATGAGCACTTGCAGCAATTCCTGCAAGCACATTTAAAACTCTTGTATCTACTTTACGGGAATAAGTCTGTCCGGAAACAGGATAGCATTCCTTAAATCCCATTTTCTGTGCAATCATCGGATCAATTTTATCAATGGTTTCCTGATCGCCATCAAATAATTCTAAAAAGCTTGCCTGTGTTCCTGTTGTTCCTTTAGATCCTAACAGTTTCATTGTACTAAGTACAAAATCTAAATCTTCTAAATCTAATAAGAATTCCTGCATCCAAAGAGTTGCTCTCTTTCCTACCGTTGTAGGCTGTGCAGGCTGAAAATGAGTAAATGCAAGTGTTGGCAGAGCTTTATGTTCCTCTGCGAATTTTGCCAATTCTGCAATAACATTCACCAGTTTTTTACGAACCAGTTTTAACGCCTCTGTCATAACAATAATATCTGTATTGTCACCTACATAACAGCTTGTTGCACCTAAATGAATAATTCCCTTTGCTTTCGGACACTGTACCCCATAAGCATACACATGGGACATAACATCATGACGAACCTGTTTTTCTCTTTCCTTTGCCACATCGTAATTGATGTTATCTGCGTTGGCTTTTAATTCATCAATCTGTTCCTGGGTAATATTCAAACCTAATTCCTTTTCAGTTTCAGCCAAAGCAATCCACAATTTTCTCCATGTACGGAATTTCATATCCGGAGAAAAAATATACTGCATTTCTCTGCTTGCATAACGCTCGGATAATGGGCTTACATATCTGTCTGTACTCATATTCTTCTTACCTCTGCTTTCTTATACTTACTCAGTGTAATACATCTGGATTATATCTCATTAACTTTAAAAACACAAGACGAAAATGCACCTCCAAAGCCATTCCCTAAAAACCTGTACTCCTGTGATATTCTTTAATAAATCCTTCCAAACGTTTTCCCGGTTCTTGGGTTTCCGGCTCATCTACACTCTCACCGACATTTTTCAGCTTTTCTTTTATTTCTTCCTGCACCTGGGGAGAAACTCCCATACGATTGCATACTCCCGGAAATCCCTCCGGGTTTCCCATGCAGCACGCCATAAGATAATGAGAGAGAACCTGCTTCGTATGTAAAAACTGATATGCTTTCAAAAAGCACTCTGCGGCTTCTTCAAACTGAAACAAATGCAGATAAGCACATCCCATATTGTGATAAATTCCACCACGAAACTGCTCTCCCAGTCCTTCCTTATCTTCTTTTAAAAGTGCATTCTCATAAATCTTAACAGCATTTACATACATCTTATTTTCTACCAGATAATCTCCCTTTTTCTTCTCACGAAGAACTTTTGGCTGCTGCTCCAATAAGGAAATCTGCTCATTTAATTTCTTAAATTCCTGATGTATCAGATAATTAATTTCCTTAAAGACAGCAAGAATAAATTCTCCTGTTCCCATATTTTCTTCCAACACTTTATAAAGGCGGCGATATAATTTCTCCAGACCAAATTCTTTGCGAATCCAGTCACAGAGATGCTCATTTAAAATACTTTCATCCAAAAGATAAATGTTATGGTAAAAATAATAGCACAGCTCCTCAATACTATAAATATTGGTGCTAATATTCTCGATATAATAGGGAATTTCTGCTCTTTTTAACTGACATAAAATATATCCGCTCATTCATATCCTCCTTTACCATGACACTTTTTCTGTCCACACGTTTCCATTAGAAGGAAACATCTCTCCAAATCCCATATCTTCCACAACAATCACACAGGTTTCACTGCTTTCATAAGATATACAAATTTTTAACCTTGTAGTCTTATTCGGTCTTTTCGGAAGTCCCGGAAGTTTCATACTAAATCTGGTCTTACTTCCACCTTCCATAGGAGTTACTACAAATTCCAAATCCTCTTTTTCATCCAATATCAACTCCAGCTCTGTATGAATTTCATACCAGTTCTTACCTGCTTCTACCAAAGGATAAGCCTTCGGCGAGCCATTAACTAACATTTCCATTGCCACATTATTCTGTATCAAAGAAGGACTTAAATACAAATATCCTTTTAAAATTCCTTCATCACATTTTTCTCTGGCGCCATAACAAGCTCCTTTTACATAGAGATTATTTCCATAAAAAACATGCCTTTGATTTCTGCACAAAAACGGAATAGAACGTACTGCCCACTCCTGATCAAATCCTTCCCCTACCATATAAATACTGGAATAAGGATCTTTTCCACAAGAGCGGTCAATTAAACGATAGAAATCCTCATCTCTCTTTACCGGATCTGTGGATAATTCTGCTGTAATCCCATGCTCAATATATGCGATTGCCGGTCTTTTCTGATTATCCATGACCAACCTTGCAAAAGAAACCTGATTGCCCTCAAACAAAAACCAGCCAATTTTTCTCGTACAGTTATCTTTCCTGTGATTCATTACATAATAGTAAAAGCTCTCATCATAATCCTGAAGGAAAATCTGATTTCTGGAAAATCCCATACTTCTTACTGCCTCATAAACAACCTTCACCATAGCAGAAGAAAGTTTTGGAACCGTAATCATAAAACCTTTTATCTGCCTTACAGGATCTCCCACCCCTAAAAGAGATAATACACCTTTTAAATAAGCTTCCATAAGCTCGGCAGCCTCAAAAACCTTTTCTCCTACACGGACAGGTTCTGCCTCTCCCCATATACCCAACAGCCCGTTTACTGCAATTTCCCCTTCATTGGCTGAAAAATATTCTGCCTCCAGCCCGTAGTGCCAGATTTCCTTTTCCGGATTTACCGATAACAGGGTGGGAAAAAGATACTGATTGCTCCCTGCCTTTACAGAAACAGAAATCGGCTCTTTCTCTTTCCTGTCGTAATAACAAAGCTGTGATTGAAGCTTTCCGATTTCCAGCCCTACTATAATGTTTCTCGTTTCGTTCATTTCTTTCACCCCTTAATCCAGCAATTCAAATAATTGTGCCACCTGTCTTTCCTGTTTCAAATAAGATTGCTCCAGCTTTGAAAGCTCTTCTGTCTTTCCTTCCTCTAACAGCTTTAACATTCGATTTAACAACTGATATTTACTGTGTCCATATGCTTCCGCAGCCTCTACCTGTAAAATCTGCTGTGGAATTTCCCATGTCTGTCCGTTTCGCTCGATTACAAAACGATACAAAAGCTTTTCTCCGTAAAACAAGATAAATTCTTTGTTATAAATACCCTGATACCGTTCTTTTAAAGGCTCTGTTTTTTCTTCGGAAATCACATGTTCTCTCTCCACCTGATAGTAAAGCGTAACCTTCGCTCCCGGTCCTGCCTTACATTCCACAAACATTTTATCTTCCATCTGGCATGCCTGCAAAAGCTCCCTTGGCATATTCTGGAAAAATTCAAATTTCAGCCTTTCTCTTCTACATTCCTCCAAAATTTTCTGAGCTCTCTGCTTTTTCTTTGTATCCCATTTATTTTGCTCTGTGTCATGCTTTAAAAGAGCCAATCTGCAGATAATGTCGCACTCCCATTCTTTTTCCATGAGATTTTCTAATGCTTCAAAGAGAATTTCCCCTGTTTCTTTTCCGCCTACAAAATAGCCGTAAGACTCAAAAGTCAAATAAGCCAGAACAACATGCTCATTTCCACCCTGCTGTATATAATCTTTCAGAACCTCCAGACCCTGCTCAGAATAAATTCTGGTAAACATACTGTACCGAAGAATTCGTTCTTCCAAAGCATAGCAATCCAGAGAAAAACCTCTGACACGCTTCCACAATTCTGTCATCTCCTGCACAGGACCTTCAAAGTAAGATGCCATATACTTTAAAAGAACTTCATCATAAATACCCGATTTTACAATATAGCCTGCCAACAGCAGTAATTCTTCCTCATATTCAAACTCTAAGTTCAAAATCATTCTGCTGCACAATCTTAAAAGAATAGACATATCTATATCTTCATACCCATATTCGCAGATTAAATCATAAGCACCCACAAACATATCCTGTTTCACTAAAATAGTAACCAATAAGCTTTTATTTACTTTTGCAAATGCTTTAAAATCCATTTCTTTTAAAGATTCTCTTAAATTCCGGTTATCCATCTGTGACTCGTAATAGAGCAGAAGACGCTTACGGATTTCCTGCCGATAATCTTCTTCAAAAATATCCTGTTTTAAAACAGCTTCAAAACTGGAAATATTTTCTTCTGTAATGGGATTTTCATGTTTTAATTCCCCACAGGTATGCAAAAGCATTCCTGCATATCTCTGACCATCTTTTGCCAGCTTTCCTGACAATTCTTCAATATCTAAAAGCTTGTGAAGATTATAATCTACTGTTCCGATATATCTGCGCTTGCTGCTGTCCTCAAATAAAATCGCCGCATCCTGCGTATAGAGAGAAATATATGCTGTTCTGTCTGTGCACAAATATACCTGTTCTTCTTTCATTGCGGTATGACGGACAATTACCTTACATATTTTCGGATCGTCACAATACACCCTATAAGTAAATAATACTTTTGCCAGAGCAGCACGCACATTTTCATCTTCAGAATTTACACAAAACTCCTGATAAACCACTGCAAAATCTTCATTCATTCTGCCTTCTTTAATTTTATCACAGGCAAAAACTTCCATGTTTTGTTTATAAGCCTGGTAAGTTTCTCTATCCGTTTCTTTATTTCGAATAATATTACTGTAAATAAATGCCCTTCTCTGGTCACTTAATGTATTGTTATATCCGAAATACAGGCGAATAACTTTAGGCAAAACTTTCTGATAATTCCTGCTCATGGTTTCAATATAATATTCATACAGGCCTGTAATTTTCAGTTCTGCCCTCACAGCTAAATCATACCATCTAAAGTATTCCGGTTTTCTGGGTTCTCCCTTCATAACAAACTGGCAAATTCCTTTTATTACCAATGCAGACGGATATTTTTCATAAATATAAGTTAAAATTTCATACACCGGTTTTGAAAAACGCTTTAACTGTCCTGCCAAATCCACTGCACGAAATGCCATTTCTTCTGTGAGGATTCCGTATTTCTGTGCAAAGCGGTATACCTGTACAGTAAAATGGTTCATTTTTCGAAAAACAGAACCGTCTTCCGCACCTAATCTACATGCCATAAGATATAAAAACGGGCTTCTTGATCCTGTTCGGTATTGCTCCTCCAAAAAGAACATCTTTCTGGACTGCGTTTTAAGCACTTCCTCATCCATCTCGAAAATCATATATAAAAGCAGACAGCTGTCTACACGTCTTTGATACAACTGCTGTATACGCACTGCTGCCTTTTCTTTCAGCTGTGTACTTCTATGGGAGATTTCATCAAGGTATAGAAATGCACCTTCTAAAATCTCCTCCTCTTTCACTCTCTGATTATCTTCCAACGAATCTAAAAGCTGTCTTGCCTTATCTTCCTGTCCGCTTAAAATCCACATATAAGCTTCAAAAAGCTGACATTCTGTAGAATAATAACCATTTTCTTTTAATTCTTCTAAAAGTATCTTTGTTTCTTCACACCACTGTGAAACAGTCATCTGCCCTAACTGAAGTTTTAAAAGAGCTTTTGCTGCTTCCAGTTTCTTTCTCTTTTCGTAGACAGTTACATCTATCTGTATTCGATTACTTTTTGATACCATAATTTCATAAGTAATCGTCTCATATACCGTTTTAATGGAAATTCTGCCAAAGTTTTTCCCTTTGCCCAGATATTCTTTTCGGATAATATATTCTAAGTCATACACACTTCCTATAAAATGTCCATCATGAATAACCTGTTTCTCTACTTCCAGAAAATCTCCTGATACTGTAATTTCTGCTCTTAAAAAGCCCCATCCGCTTCGCTTTATCCGCAATGTATCTTTTAAGGAGCTCTGTACTTCGTAAAGTTCCAATGTCTCCCTTTCAAGACTCAATGAAACAGGTTCTTTCACTCCTGCTTTTATTAAAAATTCTTCTAAATTTTGATAGGGAACAGGCATTTTCACCATTGCCTCATAATAAGGCAGCAATTCCTCTCTCCCTTTTAAAAGCTGCGGAAACGATTTATCTACAAAAAGCTGATATGCCTCTCTGAAATCTTCTTTTGCCAGGGCGACAAATTCTTCCAATGTTCCCACTGTTCCCTGAGAAGTCCGCACCTGTGCTTTCCTTACTTCAATAGAAAAAGGCACCCTGTATTCTCCTATACTGGTGCTTAAAACAATCTCTCCTTCTATTTTGTCTTCGCTGTTCAACCCTTTGGCATCTATTCCATAAGGCAGAATAATTTTTTCTCCTGTAAATTTTTCTTTTCCTAAAAGAAACCGTCTATGTGTAGAATATGCCATTCCTTTTATTTTTCGTTTGTCTTGTGCTGTAAATTCTAATTCACCCCTGAGCTTTTCTTCCGGCATTGTTTTTAATACAATTTTTTCTGTTGATAAGATAAGCCCCGGTACATCGTATTCAAATCTTCCGTTTATCAGTTGGTCCATTCGTGTTTTCAAAATATCACCTTTACTCCGTCTTCTTTTTATTGAACAATTAACAATATTCTGCTACTATGAATTATACACTACAATGGATTGCTGTGCAACTTTAATACAAAAAGGGAGGCTATTTCATGCTGAAACATAAAGACCACTTTCATGGAAGTGATTTGGAAAAAATCGAAGAAATTTATCACATAAAAAAAGAAGATATCACCAGCTTTTCTGCCAATGTAAACCCTCTTGGTATCTCTCCGCTTTTAAAAGAAACTCTCTCCACTCACATTGATGCTATTACAAATTATCCTGACAGAGATTATACAAAACTCCGTAAAAGTATCTGTGACTATACCGGAGCTCAATTCGAAAATATTATTGTGGGAAACGGCTCTACCGAGCTAATCTCTCTGTTCATTCAGACAACAAACCCCAAAAAAGCCTTAATTTTAGGTCCTACTTATTCGGAATACGAGCGTGAAATTGCATTAAAAGGAGGACAAACTCTATATTATCCTCTGTTGGAAGAAAATGATTTCCAAATCAATATCTCTGATTTTTGCTCACATTTAAATGACAGTATTGATTTATTAGTACTTTGTAATCCTAATAATCCTACGTCTACAGCAATTACCAGAAAAGATATGCGTAAAATTTTAGATACCTGTATGCAGTATGGAACCTGCGTTATGGTAGATGAAACTTATGAAGAATTTGCTCCTTTAGACAGTAAAATTTCTTCTATTCCTCTTACCAACAACTACAATAATCTGATTGTTCTGCGTGGTATTTCTAAATTTTTTGCAGCTCCCGGTCTGCGTCTGGGCTATGCTGTAACAGGAAATCCAGACCTTTTAAAATATATTAATACAAAGAAAAATCCGTGGACAATTAACAGTCTGGCAGAAATTGCAGGCTGTATTATGTTTTCTGATAAAGAATATATTGACAAAACAAGAGCTTTAATTTCCGGGGAGAGAGAACGCCTTTTCAAAACTTTATCTTCATGGAAAAGTGTAAAGGTATATCCGTCCTGCTCCAACTTCCTCCTTGTAAAAATTTTAAAGGAAAATGTCACCTCAGAACAGGTCTTCGATTACTGTATTCGCAGAGGTTTGATGATACGTGACTGCTCAACATTCCCATTTCTGGACAGTTCCTTCATCCGCTTCTGCATGATGAGTCCGGAAAAAAACAACGAGCTTTTACAGGCTCTTTCTGAGGTTCTGGGAGAAGTTTAAAAGATTTTATACTTTTTTTGGAAATACTATTTCTTTTTTTCAAAAATTTGTTACAATAAAAGCGGTTCAAATTATAATTATATAAGAAGAAAGGTGAAAACACATGCAGGAGTACAAACCATTTAAAGAAGGAAAAGTACGTCAGGTTTATGACATTGGAGAAGAATTAGTAATTTATGCAACAGACAGAATTTCCGCATTTGACTACATTCTTAAAAACACAGTTACAAATAAAGGTGTTGTCCTTACAAAAATGTCAAAATTCTGGTTTGATTTTACAAAGGATATTGTTCCAAACCACATGATTTCAACAGATGTAAAGGATATGCCGGAATTCTTCCAGCAGCCGGAGTTCGAAGGACATACTATGCTTTGCCGAAAACTGGAAATGCTCCCTGTTGAGTGCATCGTGCGTGGATATATTACAGGAAGCGGCTGGGAAAGCTATCAGAAAAACGGGACTGTATGCGGTATTAAGCTTCCGGAAGGATTACAGGAGTCCGATAAGCTGCCTGAACCGATTTACACACCAACTACAAAAGCAGAAATCGGTGACCACGATGAACATGTTTCCTTTGAAGATACTGTTGAAACTTTAGAAAAATTATATCCTGGACGCGGACAGGAATATGCAGAAAAAATTCGTGATTACACAATTGCATTGTATAAAAAATGTGCAGAATATGCACTTACAAAAAATATTATCATTGCAGATACAAAATTTGAATTTGGTTTAGATGAAAACGGAGATGTAGTCCTCGGCGATGAAATGCTTACACCGGACAGCTCCAGATTTTGGCCATTAGAAGGCTACAAACCGGGACAGGGACAGCCATCCTTTGACAAACAGTACGTTCGTGACTGGCTGAAAGCAAATCCGGAAAGCGACTTCCTTCTTCCAGAAGAAGTAATCAACAAAACAGTTGAAAAATATGTAGAAGCTTACGAATTACTCTCAGGAGAGAAATTCTAATTTTCATAACTATAAATGAGCAAATACAGAATTTTGCACAAAAATCTTAACCTCTACTGTACATCTTACAAAGACAAAGCAACGAGGATTTTGTGCACTTTTTCAAATTTGCTCATTTATATTTTTTTATATTATTGTGGGAAAATTCTATGAATTTGGAAAGAAAATAAAGGAAATAGTTCCTATGAAATTTCTAAAAAAACATTTTTCAATGTACAGCCATTTGCCAAACGAAATCTATGTGTTGGCTTTTGGTAAAGTCATGACAAGTATGGGGGCTTTAATATGGCCCATGCTTACCTTGATAATGAGTGAAAAACTGGGGCTGAACGGACAGACGATTGGTCTGTATATGATGATATTTTCTTTGTTTATGGGACCGTTTTACTTACTGGGAGGTAAAATGGCTGACAAATATAATAAAAAGCATATCATCGTTACCTTTGACTTAATCGGAAACAGCCTGTATTTTGTTTGTGCTGTATTACCAATGTCCATGACCACACTGTATTTATTAGCGATTGCTTCATTATTCCAGGCAATGGAGCAGCCTGCTTATGATGCTCTGATTGCTGATCTGACAACCTACAAGGATCGGGAAAGAGCATATTCTCTTAATTACCTTTCAATGAATTTAGGATTGGTTTTGGCACCGACCATCGGCGGCATTTTATTTAATAATTATCTCAACCTGTCTTTTTTTATTAACGGTCTGGCAGATATAACCAGTACGTTGCTGTTATTAGTTTTTATTAAGAATGTAAAAACTACTGACCGAGATAATAAAACAATGAACGAATATGAAAAAGGTGAAACAGGATCAATATTCAAAGTTTTCTCTGAACGAAAATTATTCTTTCTGTTATTTGTTATTTCCGGTATAGCTGCGCTGATTTATAATCAATTTAGCTTTTTGATTCCTTTACATCTGGAGGAAGCCTTTCATGGATCAGGAGCTTTTAAATTCGGAATTTTAACAAGTATCAATGCAGTTGTTGTGGTAATAGGTACGCCGATATTAACAAAAAAACTTTCCGGAATAATTGATATCAGGGTTATGTACTGGGGGCAGCTATTAGAGTCATTAGGACTTGCCTTCTTTATCTTTGTAAATCATCATTTTGTGATTGCGGTTGTAGGGATGATCATATTTACCATAGGTGAAGTATTCGGTTCTATATCAAAAACACCTTATCTTACAAAGAGAATACCGGAAACACATCGTGGAAGAGTATTAAGTATTACGAACAGCTTCGCCGGATTAATCGGAGTTTTAAGTAACTATGTAATAGGAACGCTTATCGACTATTATCCATTCAATACTGTATGGATAATTATAGCGGTAATCGGTTTATTTGTGATGATTTTATATAGTATTTATTTAAGACTGGACAAGAAATTTTATTCTGGTCTTTATAAAAAAAATAAGGTTGCTACATAAAAGACATGATAAGAAATCTTAATATTGTCTAATGTAACAACCTTTTAATTAAATGCTGTATTTTACATCTATTGATAGTCAAATAATGACATCTGATTGGACTTCGGCAATTTTCCAAACAATCCCAAATCATTCATCAAATCAATGGTAGATGATGTAACCTTTGTTCGATTTCTGAAATCATCAAGTGACAGGAAATTACCCTCCTCTGCCGCCGCCACCACAGCATCGGCTGCCCTGTCTCCAAGACCTTCTATGGTATCTAAGGCAGGCATCAGCTTTCCATCAATAATCTGAAAAGTATGAGCATTTGCCTTATAAATATCAAGGGGAACAAATTCAAAACCTCTGGCATACATCTCCTGAACAATTCTCATGTCTTTATAAGTGTCCTGTTCTTTTTTGCTCAAAGTATCTTTTCGCTTTTCATAATCATCCATGAAATATTCCAGTTTTTCTTTTCCCTGACACATCAATTCATAAGAAAAAGCTGTTGCACGAATACTGAAATATGCCGCATAATATGCTAACGGATAAAAGATTTTACAATAAGCAATTCTCCATCCCATCATAACATAAGCTGCTGCATGAGCTTTTGGGAACATATACTTAATCTTTTTACAGGACTCAATATACCAATCCGGAACATCGTGTTTTTTCATTTCTTCAATCCATTCCGGCTTTAATCCCTTTCCTTTTCGCACGCTCTCCATAATGGTAAATGCCTGCCCGTGTTCCAGACCTTTATTAATCAGATAAATCATAATATCGTCTCGCGTACAGATACAGGTAGTGATGGTAGCTGTTCCTGACTTAATCAAATCCTGTGCATTTCCCAGCCACACGTCTGTTCCGTGAGACAGACCGGAAATACGAACCAAGTCGGAAAAAGATGTTGGATTGGCGTCAATTAACATCTGCATAGCAAAGTCTGTACCAAACTCAGGAATTCCAAGGCAACCTAAAGGACAGCCTCTAATATCATCCGGTGTAATCCCCAGTGCATCTGTATTTTTAAACAAAGACATAACCTCTTTGGAATCCAATGGAATTTCTCTGGCATTGATACCGGTAAGGTCTTCCAGCATACGAATCATGGTAGGATCATCGTGTCCCAGAATGTCCAACTTTAAAAGATTGGAGTCAATGGAGTGATAGTCAAAATGGGTGGTAATAATATCACTGTTCATATCATTTGCAGGGTGCTGAACCGGGGTAAATTCCTCAATATCCCACCCAATGGGAAGTACAATAATTCCTCCCGGATGCTGTCCTGTAGTACGTCTGACACCTGTACATCCCTGCACAATTCTGTTGATTTCACAGTAACGTTTTCTCTGACCTCGTTCTTCATAATAATTTTTCACATAACCAAAGGCTGTTTTCTCTGCCAGAGTACCGATAGTTCCTGCCTTAAAAGTCTGTCCTGCACCGAAAATAACCTCTACATAACGATGTGCCTTTCCCTGATAATCGCCCGAAAAGTTCAAGTCAATATCAGGCTCTTTATCTCCTTTAAATCCAAGGAAAGTTTCAAAAGGAATATCAAATCCCTCTTTTGTCAGAGGCTCTCCACATACCGGACACTTCTTATCAGGCATATCACATCCTGCCCTTCCGGAATATGCCCGTACCTCCTCAGAGTCAAAATCCGCATAGTGACATTTGGAGCAATAATAATGAGGACTTAAAGGATTTACCTCTGTAATTCCTGACATGGTCGCTGCAAAGGATGAACCTACAGAACCACGGGAACCTACTAAATATCCGTCACTGTTACTTTTCCAAACCAGCTTCTGGGCAATCATATACATAACGGCATATCCATTGGAAATAATGGAATTCAGCTCTCTTTCCAGACGAGCTTCTACCATTTCCGGCAGATTTTCCCCATAAATTTCATGAGCTTTACTGTAACAGATTTCCCTTAGCATGGCATCAGAATTTTCAATAACAGGAGGGCATTTTCCTTTATGAATAGGAGATATTTTCTCTACCATATCTGCAATTTTATTCGGATTGGTAATGACGATTTCCTCTGCTTTTTCCCTTCCCAGATAAGAAAATTCTTGCAGCATCTCCTCTGTTGTACGAAGGTATAAAGGCGCCTGATCATCTGCATCATCAAATCCTTTTCCAGCCATAATAATCCTTCGGTACACTTCGTCCTCCGGATCCAGAAAATGCACATCACAAGTTCCTACTACCGGTTTATTAAATGCCTCGCCCAGTTTTACAATCTTTTTATTGATTTCCTGCAAATCTTCCCATGAAGTAATGTCGGAACGGTCTTCATTTTTCAGCATAAAGGCATTATTTCCAAGTGGCTGAATTTCCAGATAATCATAAAAATTCACCAGACGGGCAATTTCCTGCTCCGGTCTTCCGTTTAAAACAGCCTGATAAAGTTCTCCCGCTTCACAGGCAGAACCTATAAGAAGTCCTTCCTGATATTTTAAAAACAGACTCTTTGGAATACGAGGACGCCTGTGATAATAAATCAAATGGGAGTCTGAAATTAAGTGATATAAATTCACCCTTCCCACATCATTTTTTGCCAGAATAATAGCATGATAAGTAGGCATTTTCTGTATGGAATGAACAGAAACTGTTCCTTTCTCATTTAATTCATCCAGGTTAAAAATATCTCTTTCTTCACACATCTGAATAAATTTCACAAAAATATCTGCTGTACAGGAAGCATCATCTACTGCTCTATGATGATGTTCTAAGGAAACGCCCACTGCTTTTGCCACCGTATCCAGCTTAAAACGATTGAGCTGCGGAAGAAGAAATCTTGCCATACCTACAGTATCAACCACCGTATCTTCTCTTTCAATGCCCAAATCCTCATAATTCTTCCGGATAAAGCTCATGTCAAATTCTGCATTATGAGCTACCATAACACAGCCCTCACAGAACTTCTCAAATTTTGGTAAAATAACATCAATGGTAGGTGCATCTGCTACCATATTGTCGTTAATGCTGGTCAATTCCTCAATGCGGAATGGTATGGGGATTTGAGGATTTACAAATTCTGAAAAGCGCTCTGTAATTCTTCCGTTTTCCACCTTTACTGCACCGATTTCAATAATTTTATCTTTCAAAGCAGAAAAACCTGTTGTTTCTATATCAAATACAACATAAGGCTCATGTAAACTCTGTCCTTTGCTGTTTTGTACAATTCCTTTTAAATCATCTACAAGGTAAGCCTCCACGCCGTAAATCACTTTGAAGTCAGCCTCCGGCGGCACTACACCGCCCCATGAATCAAAACAATGATTTGCCTCTGGAAATGCCTGAACTACGCCGTGATCTGTAATGGCAATGGCTTTATGTCCCCACTCATAGGCTCTTTTAATGAGAGCCTTTGCATCAGATACTCCATCCATATCACTCATTTTTGTATGGCAATGAAGCTCTACACGCTTCTCCGGATAATTATCAGAACGGCTGTTTTCAAAACTGGCAATTTTCTTAATTCCCACTACCGAACCTATGGTAAGTTCACTGTCATATCGATCAATCGTGGTAATTCCCTTCAGTTTTACAAATGCCTTTTCCTTGACACCCTCTGTGATTTCCTCCACCTGCTCATTTCGGGCAAACATTTTTACTGTAATGGAATCTGTAAAATCCGTAATAGAAAAAATAATAATGGTCTTTTCATTTCGGATTTCTCTCTTTTCCAAGGACATAATTTTTCCTCTGACACAGACTTCTCCCATTTCTGTCTGTACATTTTCCAAAGGAATTACTTCATCGTCAAAGTCTCTTCCATACAGTACATCCGGATTATCCGAGCGTTTTACACTACGTTTAAAGTCAGAAAATCCTCGTTTTGCGGGAATTTCTTTCTTCTCTGTCTTTGTATTTTCTTTTTCTTTCGGTTTTGCAGGAGCTTTCTTTGGCTCTTCTTTTACTTCTTCTATCTCCTCTTTTTCTTTTCCAAGAGAAGACATTTCCACAATATGAGCCGCTTCCTGCGCAATACGAATATCACTGTTTTTACGAAATTTGCTTTCTTTTATTTCTTCATATTCTGTCTCTACTTTTAAAGAAAATTCACATCTTTCACAAAATATTTTTTCTATGTATTGTACCAATTCATCTTCTTTACTTTTTGCCAGCACAGTGGATTGTAAAAGTATATGCATGGTGTCCGTCTGTGGAAACGTAATTACAGCATTCCGGAACATATTAAAGACCAGAATGCTGTAATTTTTAAGCTCCAGAGCCATGGAGGATTGGTACGCCTCAAAAAATAACTGTGGTGTATATTGACTGGAAAGGGTAAACTTCTCCAGCACCTTTACCTCCATGCTCACCCCCGGAAAACACTGTTGCGAAATCGCTCTTTCCAGAGTATAGATATACTTTTTATGAATCCATTGGCGGCTGCGGATATAAATTCGGATACGATCTTTGGTTGGGTTTACGGCAATCTTCGTAACTGCCACTTCTTTCAAAAGCGCACGAAGTTCCTCCCCTACTTCCAGATTTCGAAACACATCCAGAAATTCTTTCTCCATGAAACAATGCCTCCATACTTATTTCCAGTTTGCAAGTTCTTCCCGAAGCACAGATAAAAGCTCTGCCTCCGGAACTTTTTTTACAATTTCTCCTTTTTTAATTAAAAGACCTTCGCCCTTACCTCCTGCAATACCGATATCTGCTTCTTTTGCTTCTCCCGGACCGTTTACCACACAACCCATAACTGCCACTTTAATATCAAGAGGGAACTCCTGCACCATAGTTTCCACCTGATTTGCCAGTCTGATTAAATCAATTTTTGTTCTTCCGCAGGTTGGACAGGATACAACTTCAATTCCACCCTTTCTGAGATTTAAAGTTTTTAAAATTCGTTTTGCTGATTTGATTTCTTCTACCGGTTCACCGGTCAAGGATACACGGATGGTATCACCGATTCCCTGATACAGAATAATCCCCAGACCTACGGCTGATTTGATATTTCCCGAATATAAGGTTCCTGCCTCTGTAATACCTACATGCAGAGGATAATTCGTTTGCTCTGCCAGCAATTCATGAGCTTTTACGCACATCATAACATCCGATGATTTAATACTGATTACCAGATTATCATACCCTAAATCTTCAATGATTTTCACTTTATCAAGAGCACTTTCCACCAGACCTTCTGCTGTCACCCCGTGGTATTTTTCCACAAGTTCTTTCTCTAAGGAGCCACTGTTTACCCCTACACGAATTGGAATATTCCTCTCTTTTGCAACGTCTACTACTGCTTTTATTTTCTCAATACCACCGATATTTCCCGGATTAATACGGATTTTATCTGCACCATTTTCCATAGCAGCGATGGCCATTTTATAATCAAAATGAATATCTGCCACCAAAGGAATATGAATTCTCTTTTTAATCTCTTTCAAAGCTTCTGCAGCCTCTAAAGTAGGTACTGTGCATCTGACAATCTCACATCCTGCTGCCTCTAATGCCAGTATCTGCTGTACAGTTGCCTCTACATCTTCTGTCCTTGTATTCGTCATGGACTGTATTAAAATGGGGTTTCCTCCACCAATTTTTTTATCTCCAATCTGAACAACTTTTGTATGATCACGATACATAAAGACACCTCCAATTAGTGATTAATCTGCAGTAATTTCTGTTTCAGTTCACCTTCCAGACGATACATCTCAGCTTCTGCAGCACGTCTTTTTTCTCTGCCTTCTCTCTGGATATTCATAACTTCGTCAAAAGTGCTGATTAAGGACTCATTTGTTTTCTGAAGAGTTTCAATATCTACAATTCCTCTTTCAGACTCCTTGGCAGCTTCTACGGTAGCCATTTTTAAGGTCTGTGCATTTTTCTGTAATAATGCATTTGTCATATCGGTTACTTCCCTTTGTGCTTTTGCGGCTTCTGTGGAATGTGCCACGCCAAGAGCAATTACCATCTGACTTTTCCAAAGGGGAATGGTATTTACAATCGTAGACTGAATTTTCTCTGCCATGAGGGTGTCATTTCCCTGCACCAGACGAATCTGTGGGGCTGTCTGCACCGCAATCATACGTGTCAGCTCTAAATCGTGGATTTTCTTTTCAAAACGTTCACACAGGGAATCTAAATCTTTTGCAGCCTGTGCGTCTTCCGGAAGGCCGCTTACCTGTGCTTTTGTCATAAGCTGAGGCAGTTCTGTCGCACGAATTTCTTCCAGCTTTTTCTTTCCTGCCAGAATATACATAGACAGCTCTTTAAAATAGTTTAAGTTTAATGCGTACATTTTATCCATAATTGCCGCATCTTTCATAAGCTGTATCTGATGTTTTTCCAGTGTTTCCACAATTTTATTTACATTTGCTTCTGCTTTGGAATACTTATTCTTCATGGCTTCTAACTTATTGGCTCCCTTTTTGAAAAAGCCCATGATACCTTTGCGTTCTTCTTCTGCATCAAAGTTTTTCAATTCGGTAACTACATCCTCCAGAAGATCTCCAACTTCACCTAAGTCCTTTGTTCTTACCTTTTCTAACGCATCTTCTGAAAAATCTGCCATTTTCTTCTGTGTGCCTGCACCATACTGCAAAATTGCGGCTGAATTTCTAATGTCAATCTGACGTGCAAAGTCATCTACAATTTTTCTCTCTTCATCAGATAAAATACTGTCATCCATCTCAGCCTTTGCCGGTTCTTCTTTCTTTACCTCTGCCACAGGAGCCTGTTCCTGTAAAGGCTCAAAAGTAAGGGTAGGTGTGACTGTAAAATCTTTTAATTCATCGCTCATAATTTAATTATCCTTTCCCTGAAAATTATTTCCCTCTGTAAGTCCCTCCTGGGCAAACATGGTCTTTAAAACAGATATATCGGATGATACATCCCATGCGGTTTCTTTATAAAAGCTGTCCAGCAGATTTTCAAAAGCAATGTTAATTGTGTCTAATGTATTTTCAATTTCCTGTTTCGCAGTTTTAATATTTTCTCCCTGCATATCCTGCTTATCTAATTCTTCATAAGCATTCAAAAGTTTCATAGTAGTAGGAAGATAGTAGTCCATAAACTTATGTAGATCATTAATAAGTTCCGGATGCTTTTCTACACGCTGAAAAATTCTGCGAATCACATTTTCCAAGTGATAGATTTTATTGGATATCTCTACTCCCGGAATGGCATCGTTGCTTCTTCTGATTTCTTCTATATAACGATTACCTTCTTCAATCACTTTTTTCACATCCTCAGAAAGCTGTGTCTTCGGTCTTTGTGCTTCTTCTGCCATTCTTTCTTCCATGTTTCTCTCAGTCTCTATATACTGTTCATAAGCATCATCTGTCGCCATAAAGCATAAGCCCTTTTTATCCAGATGTCCTTCTAAAAACATTCGTTTATCAATCATTTTCTTTAAATCTTTACGTACAAATTTTTCTGATTTTCTAACACTCTTTGCCAAATCTTTTACATTTGCATAAGGTTTTCCATTTAATGTTTTTACATAAGAACGAAATCTCTTAATTTTCTTTCTTAAACGGTTTCCACAAATGCCCATAATCGCACTAAGCGCCATAGCAGGAAGGAAAATCATCATTACTGTACCGATTTTAGAAGCAATACTTCCTATAAAAAGAGATAAAATCCCCAATACCCCCACTGTCACGCCAAACATAATCGTAAGAGCAATTCCCAATGTAGTAAAAAGAAGGCCCAATGCCTTTGCTCCGTTTGTATTGACAAATAGGGCAAATTCCTCTCTGGCTTCCTTCATTCGCTGTTTTTGTGAAGGACTTCGATATCCTCCAAAAGGTCTGTAACTATACTTATTACTATAAGCATTTCCTGCCCTTTTCATACTCTGTGCAACATTTCCAAGCGCACTGTCCAAAGTAGCACCTAAATCTCTGTTTAAAGCGCTGAAATCTCCACTGTTAATTGCGTGCTGAACAATATCCTTCACATCTCTCCCCAGATTATTCCAATCGTTCACCGGCATGTCATTCACTCCTATTCTAACAGTCCAATTTTACCAACCCGTGATTACTGTTTCTTTAAATTATATATGAAAGATTGTAAAAAAGCAACGGAACATCTCTTGCAATTCACACGTTAAAGTTTTATAATGTTAAAAAATTACATAAAAGCTGTTTTCGCTCAGCTATGCAGCAGAATGGAGGATGAAAATGGATAAAAAGAATATTGATTGGAAAAATCTTGGATTTGGCTATATGCAGACAGACTACCGCTACGTATCCAATTTCAAAGAGGGAAAATGGGATGATGGCGCTCTGACAACAGATGCCAATGTAGTTATTAACGAATGTGCTGGTGTACTGCAATACGCCCAAACTGTCTTCGAAGGATTAAAAGCATATACCACAAAAGATGGAAAAATTGTAACCTTTCGCCCTGATTTAAATGCCCAGCGTATGGTGGATTCTGCAAATCGACTGGAAATGCCACCATTTCCTGCTGAAAGATTTCTTGATGCAGTGGCTAAAACAGTAAAAGCAAATTCTGCTTTTGTTCCTCCTTATGGTTCCGGTGCTTCTCTGTATATCCGACCATATATGTTTGGAGCAAATCCCGTTATCGGTGTAAAACCTGCAGATGAATATCAATTCCGTGTATTTACCACACCCGTAGGCCCCTACTTTAAGGGTGGTGTAAAACCACTCACTTTAAGAGTCAGCGATTTTGACAGAGCTGCTCCTTGTGGAACAGGTCATATTAAAGCAGGACTCAACTACGCTATGAGTATGCATGCAATTGTAGATGCACATAAAGAAGGTTATGATGAAAACCTGTATTTAGATGCAGCAACAAGAACAAAGGTAGAAGAAACAGGCGGTGCAAACTTTATCTTTATCACAAAAGATGAAAAAGTAGTCACACCAAAATCCAACAGTATTCTTCCTTCTATTACACGCCGTTCTCTCCTTCAGGTCGCAAAAGATTATCTTGGGCTGGAAGCCGAAGAAAGAGAAGTTTATCTGGATGAGCTGCAAGACTTTGCAGAATGTGGCTTGTGCGGAACTGCTGCTGTAATCTCACCAGTAGGCAAAATTGTAGACCACGGAAAAGAAATTTGCTTCCCAAGCGGTATGGAGTCCATGGGCGAAGTAACAAAACAGTTATATGACACCCTTACCGGCATTCAGATGGGAACAATCGAAGCTCCGAAAGACTGGATCTATGTGATCGAATAAATTTTCTATAAACTGAAAAACACCGGCAATCCTGTAGAATACTATCTACAAGATTGTCGGTGTTCTTTACTTTTCTACCTTATAATTGAATATCTCCTAAATTTCTATTGCTCCATCTGCATTCAGATAATATGAAGTTCCAGAATTTCCCTTCCAGTTAATTTTTTTCTGTCCATCTTCATAGTATTCCCAACTATTTTCTGTTTTCTCATTTTATAACTTAATAAACTGTTCTACATTCACAATAAATACAGTTGCCCCACCAACCTCAATCGTTACCGGCGGAGCTGCATAGCCCATAACAGGTCCTTTTGAACCGGCAGAATAAGCAGGATTCATCATGACTTCCTGACGTCTGGAGCATTCTTCTTTAATAATTTGAAGAACAGTATCTACCTGTTCATCTTCTGTACCAATCATCAGTGTCGCATTTCCTTTACGCAAAAATCCACCTGTACTGGAAAGCTTTGTTACACTGATTTTTTCTTTATTTAATCGCTCTATTACAAACCCCTCATCTTCTTTTCGTACAATAGCAAAAATCATTTTCATAAAGCAATTACCTCCTTATCATTAAGTCACCTTTGTGCAAGTTTTCCTATTATTTGCACTGTGTAGAAGTATTGTACCATAATTCTCAAAATATTTCTACATTTACTAAAATTGAAACAGATTTAAACCTACTCCCCCCTCAAATTGTCTATCTTCTCTGCCGTCAAGCCACGTCAAGCGCGGTCGCTTGCGACAGATCCTTGCGGAGCACTATGAAATAAAAAATGCAGTTCACTTCCTAAGAAATGAACTGCATTTTCTTATTTTTTGCAATAAAAAAGCGCGAGACGGGACTCGAACCCGCGGCCTCGACCTTGGCAAGGTCGCGCTCCACCAACTGAGCCACTCGCGCATATCGTGTTGAAATATCTCTCAAGCACGAAATATAATATACTATATGTTTCCGTATATGTCAATACTTTTTTTAAATTTTTTTTATTTTTTTCATGTACGCAAAATTGCACTTAACACATACTGATTATTAGGAAAATTCTTATGAGTAATATCCTCTAATCGAATTAAATCTACATCCAGCCAGAGTTCCTCTGCTACTACCATTAAATGAGAAAACATAACTCCAAAGTTCATTTCCTCATATTTGCCCAGATGATTTAAATTATGCTTCTTGGCAAACACGTGAATACGATTGTCGTATACCACAAACCGCCATGGCTGGCTGTTATAACTGGAAGGCGCCAGACGCGCTGCTTCTAAAAGTTGTTTTATCCACTGTCTTGGAACTTCCTTATATACACAAAGTTCTTTTAAATCCATGCGTTTTGCATCCACCGGCTTTCTGGTGTAACTGCCCTTACTTTTTCCAAATGCCATGGTAATCATAAATTTCAAATCACCCTTATGTGGATTTCCAATTTTGGGTTTTACACTTCCTAAAAAGCATGTTCCCAGACCTTTGGTACATAAAAACAGGGCAATCTGCTCCATAATATATCCTGCATTCATCTGAGCCAAGTCTTTTTCTTCCGAGTAAAATACAATATAATAAGGCGCTTTTACACCTAAAAAATGCATTCTTTTATTTTGCCCTTTTGTATTATCTATAATAGAAATCTCTGTACGAATACCCGGATTTAATCCTTCAATCTGTTCGTAAAACTCCTGTATCTCCTGCAGTATTTCAGAAGATATTGCTTCCATCTCATAATTTCGTACTGACTTTCTTAAAAAAATAGCTTCGTATAAATTCATATTCTCACCTTTAATCTCTATGTAACAATATTGTAACATATAAATTTTGAAATGCAATAATTTTTTTCTAAAATTTCTATTGACAAATTCTTACAAGATTTGTATTGTTGTACTAATCAAATAATACAATAATACAGTTTATTACTGATACAGGAGGTGTTTACAAATGTCTTGGAACTTAAACCCTGAGTATCCCATTTACACTCAGATTATGGAGCATATTACTTCTGATATTATATCAGGAACTTATGCTCCCGGTTCAAAACTCCCCTCTGTTCGTGAATTGGCTCAAATTGCCGGAGTTAATCCCAATACCATGCAAAAAGCCCTTTCCGAACTGGAGCATACAGGACTTTTATACAGTCAGAGAACCAGCGGTCGATTTATCACGGAGGATTTATCTATGATTGAACAGGTTAAAATACAAATTGCATCCCAGCAAGTGAAAGAATTTCTTCAAAAAATGGAACATCTGGGCTACAATAAACAAACTATTATTCAGCTTATTGAAAAGATTCAAGTTAAGGAGGAAGAATGATGAACCCTATTTTAGAATGCCGCAATCTTACAAAATGTTATGATAATAAAATTGCTCTGAATAAAATAAATCTTTCCTTGGAACGCGGTAAGATTATCGGACTTTTAGGGCCAAACGGCAGCGGAAAAACCACACTGATTAAATTATTAAATGGACTTCTTGTTCCTACAGAAGGCTCTATTTTCGTAGACGGACATACACCCGGAATAGAAACGAAAAAAATTGTTTCTTATCTTCCGGAACGCACTTATCTCTCTATGCACATGCGAGTTTCTGAAATTATTAACTATTTTGCTGATTTTTACAGCGATTTTGACAGAAGCCGCGCTTACGATATGTTAAAACATCTGAATATCAATCCAGGAGATCGTTTACGTACAATGTCAAAGGGAACAAAAGAAAAAATCCAACTCATTCTTGTTATGAGCCGCAGAGCAAGTCTATATTGTCTGGATGAGCCAATCGCCGGAGTAGATCCTGCTGCCAGAGATTACATTCTTTCTACTATACTGAATAATTATGATGAAAATGCAACCATTCTTATTTCTACGCATTTAATTTCCGATGTAGAAAATATTTTAGATGACGTAGTATTTATCCAAAATGGCCAAATCCGTCTGTCCGACAGTGTAGACAATATTCGTTTTAATCAGGGAAAATCCGTAGATACTTTATTTAGGGAGGTATTCAAATATTAAAAAAATTATATAAATACGACTTAAAGTCTGTTTCCTTCTTGCTCTTTATTTTACATGCTGTACTTATTGTTTATACTGTAATAGGGCGTATCGGAATTTTTATTGCTGAAAAAGTGCAAGCCTTCTCTTCTTTAGAAGCTTCAAGACTTTGGGGGATTGCCGGTTCTTTTTATATTCTGGGATTTGTTTTATTTATTTTCGCTATTGTAATTGCAACGATTGTGTTTTTGGGTATCCGTATCCAAAAAAATCTATTTTCCGATGAAGGTTATCTAACACATACTCTGCCTGTTACACCGGCCCAGATTCTTTGGTCAAAGGTTTTGGTTATCTGGACATGGAGCGTAATTGATTTTATCTGTGTTACGATTTCTGTATTTACTTTAATCACCTACAAAGATACTCTGTCAGAAATTTTAAAAGATGCTTCCACTGTATTTGGAACTTTATTGGGAAGTTTCGGTTTTACTAACTGGTTAGAAGAAATTATGACTCTTTTGGCCGGATTGACACAATATTTTAGCTTTTATACCATGCTTCTTTTATTTTCTATATGTTTGGGAAATCTGTTTAAAAGCCATAAAATTATGGGAACGCTTCTCTCTTTCTTTGGATTAAATATTGTACTGAGCTTTTTTAACACCATGATAACTTTTTTCATCCCCGGATTAAGCCCCTTTATGCAGATAAATCTTACACAGGATAATCTCCCTGTTTACAGCAGCAGACTGATGATTTTCACCCTTGCATGGAATGTTCTCTTTTCCGTCATCTTCTTTATAGGAAGCCGATATATCCTTACAAAAAAATTAAATCTGGATTAGTAAAGAATATTTATACTCCGTCTACACGCACTTTGCGCCTATAGACTCAAAGCAGCTTCGCCAAGAGTATATTAAATATTCTAAATTACGAAAAAATAATGAACTGTGGCATAAGATATTAATATATCTCATACCACAGTTCGTTATTTTTCGCTTTCTTTTACTTCTTTTTCTACTTCTTTTATCTGTGCTTTTACATCTTTTTTAAATTTCTCCCATTGTTCTGGGTTTTCCACATAATATTTCGGACATATCTTTCCTGTTACATCATAATGTCGAATTACATCCTCTTCTGTAAGATTAAAACGATAGCACAACCATCCGGTCAACCGAACAAGCGACAAATACGTTTCATCTGTAAACTTCCCGGTTTCATCTACATGACAGCACTCAATCGAAAGAGTATCATCATTTCTGGAATTTGAAGCGTAAGCTACTTCTGTGCTTGGAATACACTGAACAATTTCCCCATCAATACCTACAACAAAATGGCTGCTGACTTTTGTTTCATGGCTTTCTTTTAATCCGTCAAAATAATCTCTGTTATTCTTTGCCGTACTTCCCGGATTTGCTGTGTAATGTACAACAACTCCCTTTATTTTTTCTAAAGGTGTCCCCGGTCTGGAATATTCATTTGGTTCTATCAAGTCCACATCAAAAGGTGGCGCTCCTACAAACGACTCATTTCTGGCTTTTAAAAGTCTGTATTCCTCAATTTTATTTTTCACTTTATTTACAAAGAAAAAGAGCAACAGAACTATGAAAACAGAAAACAAAAACAGAAAAATTCTGCGTCTACGTTGTCTTATCCTTTTTTTCCTGCGCTGCTGCCTTCTGTTTTCAAAATTTAAAAGTTCCTCATCTTCTGCCTTTTTTCGTAACATCATCCTATGTACACTCCTGATTGAACTTATCTTTCAAGCTACTATTTTCATTGTGCACATAGTCTTTACAACTGTCAAGTAATTTCCCTATAGTTTAGTTTTATTTAATTTTCTTTCTTGATTTGATTTAATTGAGAATTCAGCTCCAAAAGCTGTTCTTTTGTCATTTTTTCTCCAATTGCCCCCATGGTATTGATCATTCTAAGCACAGTAAAGTTACCCAACATTTGCATCATTCCCTCTGTTTTTTTCTTTGCTTTTTCATCCTGTTCTTCTGTTTTCCTATTTAAAAACATTCCCAGAATATGTTCAAACAAAGCTTTTCCCGGCTGAGATTTCAAAATTTCAGAAACCTTATCATTTAAAGAATAATATCCGGAAACTTCTGTAATATCGAACCAATTTAATACGGCTCCTTTTTCTTTTAAACGATATTCTTCATGAAATTTATCTGTCTTTCGAATAAAGCTTTGATCTTTACAATCTCCTGCTTTTGCAGTAATAACAGTTTCTCCCTTATTAGGAACCATAAAATAAAAGAAATGCTCATCACTTACCTGTTTTTCATATTCCTGTCCGTTTAAGTACAGAGTCACTTCCGGAAAGTTAGAGTATACGGTTATCTTAGTCTTCTCTTCCACTCTGTTTACATAACGTTTTCCGCAAATATGCACAAAGGGCTCGTGAGAAAGCCACGCCTTATACGCATAAAAAGCATCTTTTTTATATTTTCTGTCAAAGGTAACAAGCCCTTTATGGTTTTGCCCGTTTTCGCCTCCTTCATTTCTGGCATCTGCCCCGAAATCAAACATATTCCACACATGAGTTGCCCATAAATAAGGTCTTGTAAAAAGCTGTTTAATCAATTCTTCGTGATAATATGCCTGATATTCTTCTGTATAATCTCCCTGCTGCGGTTCTGAAGTATGCCAGTTTAATGCTTCGCAGCCATACTCACTGACACCAATGGGGATTTGAGGAAATTCTTTATGAAACTTATCCAGCCACGGTCCATTCATGGACACATCCCCTCCATACCATCCAAAATAATGATTATAAGAAACTACATCCGGAATTTGAATATAAGGATGATGAATATCACACATAGATACCACAGCAATAGCAGTCAATCTTGTATTATCCATTTCATGACACAAATCATTTAAAATTCTATGATTTTCCAATAAATCTTCTTCATCTGCATCCTGCATGGTAATTTCATTGGAAAGTCCCCATACAACAATACTGGGGTGATGATAATTCTGTATGATTAATTCTTTCATCTGAGAAATGGTATTTTCTCGCCCATTTGTTAAGTGAGCTGATATATAAGGAATTTCAGCCCACACCACCATTCCTCTTTCGTCACACAAATCATAAAAATACTGATCATGCTGATAATGTGCCAGTCTTATGGTCGTTGCCCCCAACTCACAGATTAAGTCCATATCTTCTTTGTGATGTTTGGGAAAAAGGGCATTTCCGATTTCCCATCTGTCCTGGTGTCTTGATACCCCTCTTAAAGGATAACTTTCCCCGTTTAACAGAAAACCTTTTTCCGGATGAATTTCAAAAGTACGACATCCAAATCTGGTATATACATTATCCAAAACCTCACTATTTTCTGTTAATTCAACTTCTGCATAATAAAGATAAGGATCTTTTCGTCCTTTCCAGAGATGAACATTCTCTATTTTCATCTGAACTTTTCGTTCTTTTGCAGAACAAATCTTTTGCGCCACAATCTGTCCTTTTCTGTCACGGATTTTGTATACCAGATTTTGTCCTTCTTTTTTTTCCGTAATCCAAGTTTCAATGGTAATCTCTGCATCCTTTCCCTGAAGGACAGGGGTTACCTGAATCCCCTCTCCACCACAATACTCCAAATCAAAATGAGAAGCAGAAACTGCTACAATATTCATATCACGATACAATCCTCCATAAAAGGTAAAATCTGCCTGCTGAGGATAAATACTGTCATTTTTGCTGTTTTCTACGGTAACCACTAAAAGACTTTCTTCTTTTAACGCATTGCTGATATCCACACGCCAGGCAGAATACCCCCCATCATGATGTGCTATTTTTTCTCCGTCTATATATACATCAGCAGAAGAATTTGCTCCCAGAATTTCCAAAAAATATTTATCTGCCTGTGGCAGCTCCGCCCTTTTAATTGTCTTGGCATAATATCCTGTTCCGCGATAATAATCGTTATTTCCGTCCTGCCCATCTATGTTATTCCATGTATGCGGCAAATTTACCCAGCACCATCTTTTAGGCATTTCTTTTGGAATTTCATCTGTATCTTTTGTAAATGCCCATTTTTCATTTATATTAATTCTTTGTCTCATCCTGCATTCTCCTGTTTTCTTTTTTGTTTTAATGCTGTTATATTTTCCTCCACCCTATTTTTATTCAATGGGTAAAAAAACAGCAGACTAAAGGCAACTCCCAAATAAAGAATTCCCGGAAGCAGTGTTGCAATGTTGTAAATCCCATCCAAAACTTCCTGACTCTGTATGGTTTTTGACGAATTAAATCCAATGATTCCCAGCGCATACCCACCCAATCCCCCTGCAAATGCCTGTCCTATTTTCCTTGCAAAAGAATATGTGGCATAAATAGTGCCGTCCTCTCGTTTACCTGTCCGCACTTCCTGATCATCAATCACATCTGTAATAAATGCCCATAAAATTAAGTTAAAAATTCCAAACCCCAAAAATCCCAAAATATTAATTCCGATATAGAGTGCTGCTGATTTTGTATGAAGAAAAAATAATAAAAAGCAGGTAGCAGAACTGCATAGGCATCCGAGAATTCCAATTTCCTTCTTCCCAAACCTTTTAGAAACAGGTACTGCAAAAGGCGCTAAAACAAGAGATGGCAAAACACCTGCTAAAGTCATAATGGAAAGTGCTCCTTTGTTTTTAAAATAATCAATAAAAAGATATTGATTCATAGACTGTGTCATAATCTGTGCCACCAGCAAAAGCAGTGCAGCCAGAATAATACCCAGAAGCGCTCTGTTTGAAAGAATACTTTTTACAGTTTGTGAAAAACCTGCTTTTCTCTGTGTTTCCTTTGTTTCTACTTTTACACGTTCCGTAGTCATAGAATAACACAACAGGTAACAAATAATTGCAGCAACAGAAAATGCTCCTGCAACAAGAGTAAATCTGCCCTCATCTACCAGCTGATTTCCTGCTGCATCTGTGGTATATACCAATAGAGGCGCACCCACTCCCACAATTAACTGTGCTAACACTGCACCTACGCTTCGAAATGTAGATAAAGATGCTCTGTCATCTGCATTGGGACTTAATACCGATGCCATAGAACCATAGGGAATATTGATTGCCGTATAAAAAATACTTCCCCATAGAATATAGGTTACAAACATATACACAATTTTCATTCCCATAGGAGCATCTTTCATACCACTCTGATACATTAAAAAACTGGCAAGAGCTACCGGTCCACACATTCTTAAAATCCACGGACGAAATCTGCCGTCTTTTGATGGTTTACTTCGGTCTACAATTCTTCCCATAGTAATATCTGTAAAAGCATCCACACACCGGGCAATTAAAAATAAAGTTCCTACCATACCTGCGCTGATTCCCAATACTTTTGTATAAAATACCATCAGAAATACACTGGCAAAAAGAAAAGTAAAATCATTTCCAAAATCACCAAACATATATCCGATTTTATCTTTTATTCCAAATGCATCGTTTTCTGTTCCCGTTCGTTCCATTATTCTGCTCCTTATTTTATTTAGTATCTTAAAAATAATATAGCCTGAATTTACAAGTTTCATACATTGTAAATTCAGGCTATATTGTTTTTAAAATTTTTATTCTATATCTATTTTTAAATCTTTATAGAAATATTCGTTATCTCTTTCTCCGATTTCTCTCAAGACTCTGCATGGGTTTCCTACAGCTACTACATTGGCAGGAATATCTTTTGTAACAATACTTCCTGCCCCTATAACAGAGTTTTCTCCAATCGTAACACCCGGAAGAATAATTGCTCCTGCTCCAATCCATACATTATCTCCAATATGAACCGGGCGATTAAACTGTATACCTCTGCGCCTTAAATCCGGTTTTACAGGATGCGCAGCAGTAGCAATGGTAACATTTGGTCCAATCATAACGTAATCACCAATAAAAACATCTCCATCATCTACTACAGTCAAATTAAAGTTGGCATACACATTTTTCCCCATTGAAATATGATGCCCACTCCAATTTGCATAAAAAGGCGGTTGAATGTAACAATTCTCTCCGCATTTCGCAAACATCTTTTTCATCAATTCTTCCCTTTTTTCCACTTCACTGGAAGGAAGTTCATTAAATTCTTTTAATGCATCCAAATAAGGGAACTGTTCTTCCAAAATTTCTTTATCTCCGGGATTATATAAAATCCCCTTTTCCATACGTTCTCTCTCCGTCATATAATCTTTTTCCTCTCTTATTTTTCTATTTCTTTTACTGCTTCTACTGCTTTTTGCAACTGGGTGTCTTCTTCATAAGTCACAACTGTTTTCTTTTGTAATTCTTCTGACAGCTCAGCCTCTATATCCGGCTGAATTCCTGTGCCATGAATACATCTTCCTTTTGGTGTATAATATTTTGCTGTAGTAGTCTTTACAGCACTTCCGTCTGTAAGAGGAATAAGACTCTGTACAATTCCTTTTCCAAAAGTTGTAGTTCCCACAATAGTTCCAACACCATAATCCTGTATTGCTCCTGCGAAGATTTCTGATGCACTGGCACTATTTCCATTTACAAGAACTGCCAGAGGAATCTCTAACTCATTTTTCCCATCTGAATGAATTTCTTCTCTTTTGCCTTCTTTATCTTCTGTATATACAATCAGGCCTTCCGGTAATATATCATTTAAAATATTACATACAGATGTTAAAAGTCCTCCGGGATTGTTTCTCACATCTACAATAAGACGTTCCATTCCCTGATTTTTTAAATCTTCAAAGGCTTTCAAATACTGTGGTTCTGTCTGTTCTGTAAATTCATATAACAAAATATAGCCCACATTATCTTCCAGCATCTTATGTTCTACAACAGGAATATTCACTTCCTCTAAAGGAACATCAAATTCCAGGTAATCATTTTCACCTTCCCTTGCCACTGTCAAATGTGCAACTTCACCTTCTGAAGTTTTTACCTTTTCTACAACTTCTGAAAGTTCCATACCTATAATATCTTCATTATTTACTTTAATAAGAATATCATCCGGCAAAAGTCCTGCTTTTGCTCCTGGAGCTTCTTCATAGCATCTCACCAGCTTTACCATACCGGTTTCCATATCCATTTGCATGACAACACCAATTCCTTTATACAGACCTGTAGTCTCTGTATTTAATTCTTCATACTCTTCCTTCGTATAATATGCAGAATATGGATCTCCAAGACTTGCCATCATTCCTTTATACATACCGGTTTCCATAAGTTCCTTATCAATTTCGCCAGTAAATTCATCATCAATGATTTCTTCTAATACCTTTGCTTTTTCTACAAACTTTTGATTTACCGCATCGTCTTCTCCACTTTTTTCCTGTGCATAATTATAAATTTTGAAACCTGCACCACCTACAAGAAGTGTCAGTACAATCCCCAAAAGAAACCCTTTCATAAACTTTTTTCGTTCCATTTTTCTGCTCCTTAAATGTCGTTTTAGATAGATAAAGAGGACTGCATTGGCAGCCCCCTTATCTTAAAAATAATTCATAGGATTTACATATACTCCATTTTTCATAATACCGAAATGAAGATGCGGCCCTGTTGAATACCCTGTTGAACCTACTGCTGCTATCTCCTGACCGGCACTTACTTTCTGTCCAGCCTTTACATAGAGTGCTGACGCATGCATATATACTGTATGGAAACCATTTCCATGGTCTATGGTTACATAGTTTCCTGCTGACGCTGAATATGTAGAAACAGTTACAGTACCTGATGCAGCTGCTACAATAGATGAACCGCTACCTGCCCCAATATCAATTCCCTTATGATTACTGGAAGCACCTGCCGTAGGCGAATTTCTGTCCCCAAAAGGACTTGTTACATTATGAGAAGACGGACATGGCCATGTAAACTGTGGTGAACCACTGTTCTCTGGCTGACTGGTATCCGGTTTCTCTTCCGGCTTCGTTTCCGGTTTTGTTTCAGGCTTTGACTCCGGTTTTGACTCCGGTTTTGTTTCTGGTTTTGTTTCTGGTTTTGACTCCGGTTTTGACTCCGGTTTTGACTCTGTCTGCTGTTCCGGCTTATCTGTACCGGAAGTTGTGCTTTCATTTGAAGAAGAAGAATTTTCCTGCCCACCTGCACTTTGCACTTCCTCCTTCATCTGTTTCAAAATCTCATTTTGAATTGCCAACTCACCTTCTAAGTCTGACTGCTCCATTACTGCAGCATCAATCCCAGCCTCAAAGTTTTTAATTTCTTCCTGTTTTTTACTAATAGAAGTCTCGATATTGCTTTTTTCCTTTTCAGCTGATTGTTTATAACCTTCTAAATCTGATTTTTCTTTCTTTAAATTTTTTTCCAGATTTTGAATCTTCTTATAAATCTTTTTATATTCTTCTAATTGTTTTCGGTCATAAGAAGTAAGTTGCCTAAAATTCTCTGTTCGACTCAAAGCTTCGGCAAAATCATCTGCTCCTAAAATAATGGAAAGCATAGAGATATTTCCTGCCTCATAAAGATATTGTATTCTCTTTTTCATATCTTCATACTGAATTTCTTCTTTTTCTTTTGCCTTTTCCAGTTTTTCACTGTTTTTTTCAATTTCAGCATTCTTCTCTTCTATCTGACCTGTTAAAGTATCCAGATTTTTCTGAGCATTGCTATACTTTTTATCTAATTCCTTAATAGCAGACAGTACATCTTGCTTCTGCTGCTGCAAAGAGCTTACCTGCTCTTCTTTATCTTCTATCTGACTTTCCAATTCTGTTTTCTTTTTATTTACTTCCGTCTCATTAGTTGCTGACACGGAAAGCACATTGGAAACAGCCAAACAGCCTGCCAGCAATACAGCAGTTTTCCTGTTCTTTATCTTCATGTACCCTCCGATCTTATACCTTCAAGTGTTTTCTAAGAGAAACAATACTTCCGATTAAACCGATACCAATACCCAGACCTACACCGATTGGCAATAAGTAACGGAATACTTCCCAAACATCCAAGAACTGAAGAAATCCACCCAGAATATCAAATCTGGTAATCACATATTCCACAGCATTCTCATAAATCATATATAAAATGCCCATTGGAAGAGCTGCACCAATCGTTCCTAAAAGAATACCTTCAATCACAAACGGCACTCTGACAAAAAAGTCCGTAGCTCCAATAAGCTTCATAATACCAATTTCTTCCTGTCGGATGGAAATACCCATAGTAATGGTATTATTAATCAAGAAGAATGCCACTGCCAAAAGAATTAAAATAATAACCATGGATACATATCCTACCAGTTTATTAAAAGTTGACAGCATATCTGCCGCTTCTTTTGATTGTTTGACTTCTCGAACGCCCTCCAGACTCTCAATATGTTTTACCAAATCTGCCTGACTTTCTACTTCTTTCAGATATACATCAAAACGTGCGGAATTTGCAAGAGGATTATCCTGATCTTTAAACCCTTCTGCCATATCTTCGTCACCGCCTAAGTATACTTTACTAAACTCATCCCATGCCACATCTGCAGAAATATAGTCTATGTCGGCAACTTGTGGCTGTTTCTCAATATCTGCTCCGATTTGATCAATTTCTTCCTGTTTAATTCCTTTATCAAAATATACAACAACTGCTACACCTTCCTCCGCAGTATCTACAATATAGCGGAAGTTCATAATAATAGCAAGAAACAATCCGAATAAAAAGATACATGCTGACATAGTTGCAATGGATGCCAGAGAAAATCTCAGATTTCTCCAGATATTTTTAAATCCCTGTTTTAATACATAAGCAATCGTACTAATTCTCATTCAGATATTCACCTTCTTGTTCATCACTTACAATGACGCCTTTCTTCATGGTAATTACACGCTTTTTAAATGCATTTACAATTTCTCTGTTATGTGTAACCACCAGAACCGTTGTACCTCTTTCGTTAACTTCCTCTAAAAGTTTCATAATTTCAAAAGAATTCTTAGGATCTAAGTTTCCTGTAGGCTCATCGGCCAGCAAAATACTTGGTCTGTTCACTAACGCTCTCGCAAGGGCAACTCTTTGCTGCTCTCCGCCTGAAAGCTGATCAGGCTTTGATTTATACTTTTCTGCTAACCCTACTAATGTCAACATTTCCGGTACTCGCTTTTTAATAATACGGGTAGGACGCTGAATAACACGTTGCGCAAAGGCTACATTTTCATATACATTTCTATCTTTTAAAAGACGGAAATCCTGAAATACAACACCAACTCCTCTACGGTATTTGGCTACTTTTCTACGCCTCAATTTATTAAGAACCTGTCCGTTTACTGTAATCGTTCCGCTTGTAGGATCCAGTTCCTTTAGCAGCAATTTGATAAGAGTTGATTTTCCGGAACCGCTATTTCCTACGATAAATACGAATTCACCCTTATCTACGTGAAGTGTCATGTTGTCAATGGCCGGCTGACCTTTGCTGTATGATTTACTCACGTTTTTTAAATCAATCATAATAACCTCCTGTTTTCCTGCGGGAACAGATGGATAGCTTCTGTTCCTTAGTAATCAAGTGTTTCCATGTACTTCATATACTTTACTACCATCAGCGCAATTTTAAAGGTAATTGCATCTTCAAAAACTCTCAAATCAAGCCCTGTGCTTTTCTGAAGCTTATCCAGACGATATACCAGTGTATTTCTATGAATATAAAGCTGTCTGGAAGTTTCTGAAACATTTAAGCTGTTTTCAAAGAATTTGTTAATTGTAGTAAGAGTCTCCTCATCAAAATCATCAGGAGAGTGTGAATCAAAAATTTCCCGAATAAACATTTTACAAAGAGGAATAGGCAACTGATAAATAAGTCTTCCAATTCCCAGAGAACTATATGCAATTATATCTCTGTCCCCAAAGAAAATTTTTCCTACATCCAAAGCCATTTTTGCTTCTTTATAAGAACGTGAAACTTCCTTCAGTTCTTTCACAATGGTTCCGTAAGCAATGTGTGTTGTACCATCTCTTTCTACACCCAGAGCAGCCAGAATATTATTAGCTGTCTTTTCCAACTGAGGATATCCGTCAGATTGAGACAATTCTTTAACAATAATAATATTTTTCTCATCTACCGCAGTGACAAAATCTCCAGGTTTTCCCCCTAAAAGATTTTTAATATTTTCCAGAGAACCGTAATCCTTATCTTGATTACTTTCCAATATATACACAACTCTGCGCACGTCTACTTCAACATGCAGTTTCTTTGCACGATTATGAATATCTACTAAAAGCAGATTGTCCAGTAAAAGGTTTTTAATAAAATTATCTTTATTAAATCTCTCTTTATACGCTGTAAGCAGTCCCTGAATTTGAAATACTACCAGCTTTCCTAATGTATAAACGTCATCCCCTGCATTGCTTATAACCAAAACATATTCCAGCTGATGGTCATCATATATTTTAAAATACTGATTTCCTTTTACCACCTGACTGTCTGCCTGAGAATTAGCAAATGCAGTTACTTCCTCCTGTCCGCATACACTACCGGAAAAAGTAGATGCTAACACTTTTCCTTCCATATCTGTTACACAAAAATCGCTTCTGGATATCCCTTTTAAACCATCCAGTGTATTTTGCAGTATCTGATTTGATATCATATTTTCTCCTTCTTTCATCATATAGTTATTCTGTTGTTACATCTCCCATAAAAACCCTACTATATATACTAATACAAAATCATAAAAAAAGAAAGAGAAAATGCAATTTATTACATCTTTTTTTCAAAATGTAACAATTTGTTCACATTTTCTCCATGTCTTCATTATACTTTGATACCATTTTTTTGAAATTATTTTTTTCCATAAAACGGTTGAACCAGCTTGGTTTTTTGCCTCCTTCACGAAAGATATCCAGACAGCTTCCCAAACTGAACCACAATTTTGTATTAATTTTTTTCCGATGTCTTTTTACAAAGCGCTCCAGAGCATATACCCTGGAACAGCTTAAAACCGCCTGAGGGTTCCACGTATTAATCTCATTAATCACCTTGTCCACCTGATCATCTTCTTCACCCATCAGAAAATCCTTACCAAGTATGACTATATCCGGATACCTTTCCTGCAGATATCCGTACAATTTCTCTGTATCTTCCTCATTTTCTCCTAAAAGAAAAATTTCATTCTTATAATGATTCAACAGCCAAAATACTGTTCCAAAAAAACCGTGTTCAGAAATATCATTTTCCCATTCCTGATCCTCAAGCCCCGCTGCCTTTACAATTTCCGGTTCATCTGCTACTGCCTTATCCAGTGTTTCTATATACTCTTTTAATTCTTCATCCTGCTGAGCTGCCAACAAAAGATTCATAGTCAGCACTCCATAAGTGGCCAGTGTTTCCTGATACCACTGCTGATTAATACTTTCTATAACATCTTCTGCATAACATTTCTCAACAGAAATTCCCATTATTTCTATTTTTTCGCTCATTACTATCCTCTGGGGAATTTATCCCGAATGTCAGTATCTTTAAACATATTCTATTAATATAGCAGAATTTTTTTTAATTATCAAGTATTTTTTTCCAATTGCTTCATTAAATATCTGCCTACAACAGGAGAAAATCCGGAAATATCCCGTATATAGGCAAAGTCTTTTCCGAAAATTTTTTTCTCTGCCTGTAAATCCTTTTCTTCTCCGGCAAAAACCCCCAATACACAGACTCCTTGATTACGAAGTCTTCTCACTGCAAATCCTGTATCTTTTATTGCATAATCTCCATGATAAGGCTTTGGATTTCTGGCATTTGGACGATTTAAAATCACATCGTAGGGCTTTCCATCACTTAAAACAATTAAGATTTTATGCTCCTCTTCTCTTTGCAGCAAATCATATTCTACTGCTTTTATTGCAAGACCGTCTCTATTATTCGAAGATGTTACATATTCAAAAATATTACTATTCTCTATTCTGTCTGCATCATAATCACGAAAATTATGCAATACTGTATAATCCCAAAAGGTACAAAAACTATTCACTCTGTGAGGAATTCCTACATTACTTAATGCCTCACTTAAAATATATGCCTGAATAGCAACCTGCCCCTGTCTGGAACGCTGAGAGCCGCTGGCGTCAATTAAAACATCTACCACAAAACTGCTGCTGTCTTCATAAAGCTCTTTTTTGAAAACCTGTGCATTTCCTGTTCGTCCAATACGCCAAAGTCTGCGAGGCAATAATGTTCCTCTGTCTGACAAGGTTTCCTCTTTTTCATCTCTCATAGTAAGGGTTTTTTTGAGCATATCTGTGAGAAGACGAATATTATTTTTTACTGCTCTATGATTGTCATGGTATTCATAAAGATTCTTCCCCTTTTGTTTTCTGGCATACTCGTACTGATAATTACGAAGCACAGGCTCTTTTAAAATCCCCTTTGTAAAATAAAGACTGCAGTCGCTGTGTATTCCCCGACACACAAGAGCATTAATTTTCTTTTCCTCACTCTCAGTGAGATAAGTCTTTCCATAATTTCGCTCCACATAGGAATACATCTTTTCCAAAGCCTTTTCATCCACTACTAAAATACGCTTTGTGGCTTCCTCTGTGTTTTTTTCCTGTTCTTCTTTCTTCTCAGCTTCTCTGGTGTCCAGATTTGTCATATTTTCTGTAACTTTATCCAAATAAGTTTCCAATGTATTTTCCAAAGCTTCTTCTTCTAAAAAATCTTCCCATGAAAACTCTGCCAGTTCCTCCAAAGTTACAGACAGCACTTTCGTTAAATCTCCCTGATTTCTTTCAAAATACGGATCAATCAATTCATTATACAGTTTATCTGTTGTTTGAATAAGTTTCATCGTATCCTGTGCATGAGAAAGTTCCTGCACCATATCCATAAAGTACCTCTGTCTCGCCTCTACAGCTCCTTTCCCATTTAAAATTTCGCGAAAAAGAGCTACTTTTAATTTACCTGCAGGGTTTCCCGATAATTTGTGAAAATCCATATCCAGAATGTCCTCACAGGCACGTCTTCTGATGTTGGAAACTCCTTCCCTCTCTGCTATAATCTTCCCCGAAACTGCAAATTCAATGCAAAGCTGCGCCAAATCCATGAGCGGAGCCTCCATTGCATGAAGATAAATCTTTTTTACCAGATACAGAGAATATTCCTCTCTGTCAAAATATCGTGCAAAGGCCCCCTGTTTAATTCCATCATACAACGCTACATATTTTGATTTTGCAAAAGCGGCTAAATCCGGCTTAAATTCCAGAGAATAATCACCACTGACCGTCCACATAAGATTTTTTATTCTATTTTCCAGTTCCAGTTCAAATTCTTCCATAATAACCTCTATTTCTCAAATACATCCTGTGGAGTCCATGTATCAGGAATTCTGGTAAGCACTACATCCTGTACAATTTCTTTCTCAAAAATATCAAAGCACTTATTTACTACGCCAATCTGTACAGCCAGCCTTGGCTTCAATCCTTGCTTTATCGTTTTTAATGCTCCTAAAATTCCTCGAAGATCCAGAGCCTTTGTACTGATTTCACTATTTTGCGCTTTCAACTGTAAGTCCATAAAAAGCCCAATCCACTGTTTCTTTGCATTCTCTTTCAATGTAGGAAACTTAGAAGATAAAATATAATCCAGAGTTTCTTCATCCTGAGACGGCATATCAATAACCATAAAACGAGATACAAGAGCTTCATTTAACTCTTTTGTTCCCGCATAACCGTAGTTCATAGTTCCAATAAATCTGGCAGCCTCATGAATATCAATTTTATCATATCCCGGAACATCAATACTTCTTCTATAATCTAACGAAGCATGAAGCACGGAAACAGCATCATTCTTTGCCATATTAATTTCGTCTAAAATTCCGAACCCACCATACTGAGCACATCGGTAAATACTTCCTTTTCGAAGCTGTACTTCATTATTTACAAACGTATCTGTCCCAATTAAATCACCGCTGTCTGTGTTCACATGAAAAGATACACTATACACAGGACGTCCGAAAATCCAAGCCAGATTTTCTGCTAAAACATTCTTTCCCGTTGCCTTTGCTCCTGTAAGCAGAAGATTTTCACCTTGAAGAAGCGCCGCAATTCCCATTTCCAGTACTTCTCTGCCGTAAAAATACATATCAGGACAACTTACTCTGCTCTGTTCCCTTTCTTCCACAGGATATCTGCGCCGAAACTCCTCCACACCTTCAATCAGTCCCTTATCCACCTGCTGTTCCCTTAAAAATTCCAATTCCTTCATATACACAATCCTCTTTCTGTTTTTTCCGTTATTCAATCATTATTTTTCTCTCTCTCAGCCTCTCTCTACACTTGTCGGAGAAATTTCAAACCTCCAATATACATAAAAAGAAGTCATTACATTAAACACAGCCAGAGAATATTTATATATTTAGAGCGAATTTGTCGAGTACGCTTTGAGACCATAGGCTCAAAGAGAACGCAGACTGAGCGATAAATATATAAATATTCCTGATGCTGGTTAATATAATAACTCCCTTATCCTTTACACTTCAAATAATAAATCTCCATAAGACGGCATTGGCCAGATTTCCTTATCCACAATCATTTCCAATTCATCTACCGGTTTTCTCAACGCTTCCATTGCCGGAATTACCTGCTGGCGATAATAAAAAGCTTTATCTTTTCCATCTTCCATAGCTGCCGCTATTTCTGTTACCTCTTTCAGATGATTTAAAGCATTTTTTGTTTCTTTTAAAAGTACAGATGTTTCATTTAATAAATCTGTCTGTACCTCCACATCTAAAATACCGGCTGCAACTACTGCATTAATAGAATCTGCAAGCTGCCTTGTATATTTAATGACTGCAGGAATAATCTGCTTTCCTGCAACATCCAGCATAGTTCTCGCTTCAATGTTAATTGCTTTTGCATAAGCTTCATATTTAATTTCTTTTCTGGACTCTAATTCCGCTTTTGTAAAGACACCAAATTCTTTAAAAAGCTTCACCGTCTTTTCACTGGTAAGAGTTTCTATTGTCTCTACCATGCAGCTAAGATTGGGAAGTCCTCTCTTTTCGGCTTCCTCCACCCATTCCTTTGAATATCCGTTTCCGTTAAATACTATACGCTGATGCTCTGTAAAGTTCTTTTTCATTAAATCATGAACTGCTACATCAAAATCCTCTGCATTCTCCAGAACATCACACACTTCTTTAAATGCCTGTGCCACAATGGTGTTTAACACTACGTTGGCAGGTGCAATAGAGTCTCTGGAACCAACCATACGGAACTCAAACTTATTTCCTGTAAAGGCAAAAGGTGAAGTTCTGTTTCTATCTGTTGTGTCACGCATAAACTCAGGAATAGCCTTTACACCTGTTTCCAGTTTTTCCATTCCAATACTATGATTTGCCATACCGGTAGTAATCAACTGATTCATAACATCCGTAAGCTGATCACCCAAAAATACAGAAATAATTGCCGGTGGCGCCTCATTTGCACCTAAACGATGGTCATTTCCCACATCTGCTGCTGACTCTCTTAAAAGAGCTGCGTGTTCATCCACTGCCTTTAAGATACAGCTCAACACAAGAAGAAACTGAATATTATCATGAGGTGTAATTCCAGGCTCTAAAAGATTGTGTCCTGTGTCTGTTGTAAGAGACCAGTTATTATGCTTTCCAGAACCATTTACCCCTGCAAATGGTTTTTCATGAAGCAGACATTTCATACCATGCTGAGAAGCAACTCGCTTTAAAGTTTGCATAACAATCTGGTTATGATCAACTTCCACATTTGCTTCTGCATAAATCGGTGCCAACTCATGCTGTGCCGGAGCTGCTTCATTATGCTGTGTCTTAGAAGTTACCCCAAGTCTCCAAAGTTCTTCATTAACATGCTTCATATATGCAGAAACCTTCTGACGGATTGCTCCCAGATAATGGTCATCCAATTCCTGTCCTTTTGGTGGCATAGCACCAAACAAAGTACGTCCTGTGAAAACTAAATCTTTTCTCTGTCTGAATTTTTCATCACTTACTAAAAAGTACTCCTGCTCAGCGCCTACAGAAGGTGTAACTTTTTTCGAAGTAGTATCCCCAAATAAACGAATTAAACGAAGAGCCTGTGTATTGATTGCCTGCATGGAACGCAGCAATGGTGTTTTCTGATCCAATGCTTCTCCTGTATAAGAACAAAATGCTGTAGGAATACATAAAGTAGCTCCTGCTGCATCATGACGTACAAAAGCCGGAGAAGTACAATCCCAAGCTGTATAACCTCGCGCTTCAAAAGTAGCACGCAGTCCTCCTGATGGAAAAGAAGATGCATCCGGTTCTCCCTTAATCAGCTCTTTTCCGGAAAAGCTCATTAATACCTTTCCATTTGGAAGGGGTGCGGTAATAAATGAGTCATGTTTCTCAGCAGTTACTCCTGTCAATGGCTGAAACCAATGGGTATAATGGGTTGCACCTTTTTCAATCGCCCATTCTTTCATTTCATGGGCAATTACATCAGCCATTTCCAAAGATAATTCTTTTCCTTCAAGAATTGTCTGCTTCAAATCTTTATATATTTTCTTAGGAAGACGCTGCTGCATTACTACATCATTAAAAACATCCTCACCAAAAATTTTTGATACATCGATATACTCACTCATTCTTTCGTTCCTTCCTCTCATTGCAATCTTATTACACTGTCGTAAAACTGTTTTTAAGATACCTCAAAAGCCGTCACATTGCAAGCATTTTTTATCTTTTCCATAAAAAGCTCATTGCTAAAATCAAAAGACATAGTCCACTTACCCATGACAAATCTTTTTGGGTAGTGTTGCGAAATATACATCCCAGTTTCCATCCCAGCTCCATCATAACAATTCCACATATAAAAGTTCCTGCAGCCAAAAAAAGCTGTCCTGACTGTACCAATCCTGTCCCCACTCCTACTGCAAGACTGTCCATAGAAAGTAAAAATGCCAACGTAAAACCTTCTGATGCAGTTAGTTCTTTATAAATTTCCTGCTTTTCTTCTTTCTGAAAGAAAAAACTTAAAATTCGATATAATCCAATACTAATAAGAAGAATTGCTCCCAAACATGTTGTTACATCCTCCGGAAGAAAATCAGAAAGAAAACCGCCTGTAAGAAGAGATAATCCCAACAAACCACTCATAATTACATTCATTCCTGCTACAATTTTAAAAGGCATTTTTACTTTTCTCATGCCATAAGCAAAACTGACCACAAAAGAATCTGTGGTCAGTACAAAAATCAATAATATTTCTTTTATTACTATTGCCATTCTTGTTGCTCACCCGTTTTATCTGTTTAAAATATTATATGACAAAATCAGCAACAAGGTTTCTTTTACTCAGGAGGATTAATTAGAGGTACCTGATCATTTTTCGCCAACATAATCTGAACCACATGTTTCAGATTTTTAATTGTCACGTTTTTATGAAGTCCTCCAAACTCTCCATCAAGTGTCCATGAAATTTCTTCTTCACATTCAATAGACAATTCTGTAGTCTTAAACACCTCAAGCATCTTTGAATCACTTGTTCCTACAAGGGACGCAATAATTTCATTTAATTCTAAAATATTCTTCGGTTTTCTGATAAACATGACTTCAAAAACACCATCATCCAACATAACATCCGGACCTGTAAGACGTTTAAATCCACCTACAGAAGTAGAATTGCTAATCATACCGAAAATAAATTCTCCTGAAAGCTCCACATCATCACTTTTAACATGAAGATTATAAGATTTAATATTAAAAAGTCTTTGTGTCCCTTCTAATATATAAGCTGCATGTCCCAAAATATTTTTCATATCCTGGTTTGTTTCATAAGATACGTCTGTAAACAGTCCAAAAGCTGCGATATACACAAAGTAATCTTCATTAAATCCACCTACATCAAAGGCGTGAGGCATTCCTTCCACAATATCGGTTGCTGCCTGCAGCATATTTTTAGATATGTGCAAACTATTGGCAAAATCATTCGTACTTCCTGCCGGAATATAACCAATAGGAATTTGATATCCTCCTATAAGCATACCGGTAACTACTTCATCAAGCGTTCCGTCACCGCCACTTGCAACTACAATATCATAATCTCCTGCTTTTCTTTTTGTTACCTTTAGTCCGTCCATATAGGCCTGTGTAGGGTGAACGGTAATTTCATATCCACCTTTCACGAAAATATCCAGAATATCCATAAGGCGGTTCTTAATGCTGCCTTTTCCAGACCTTGGATTAAATATAAAAAGCATTTTTTTCCCCATACGACAGTCCTCCTATTTTTCTTTGATTTTCTATTGTACTACTTTTATAAAAATTAGACAAGCAAAAGACAAATAAAAACGGCTGAGATACAATATCTGTATCTCAGCCCCCTGCTTTTCTGTTATTATTATACTAATTCCAGAACTACTTCCATCGCAGCATCACCTTTACGTGGTCCGATTTTGATGATTCTTGTGTAACCACCGTTACGGTCAGCGTATTTTGGTGCGATTTCTGTAAATAATTTTTCTGTTAAGTCGATTTCTTTTGTGTTTTTCTTCTTACCAGCTGCAGCTGTTGGAACTTCTTTTACTGGGTAAAGAACTTTTAACATCTGTCTTCTGGCATGTAATCTGGAAGGAGCATCCTTCTTGATTTCTTTCTGTACTTCATCGTATACAGTAACTTTTTTACCATCTACAACTTCTTTTACTCTTTTGCCTTCAGCATCTTTACGAGCAACTTTTGCTGTAATTGTTACTGTTTCGAAGTTGTCTTTTTCGCGAACTGCCATAGCGATTAAACCATCAGCAATTTTACGAACTTCTTTTGCTTTTGTTTCAGTTGTAACAATTCTTCCATGATATAATAAGTTTGTTACCTGATTTCTAAGTAAAGCTTTTCTCTGGTCAGCAGTTCTGCCTAATTTTCTATATTTTGCCATTTTAGATTTCCTCCATTTGTGGAACAATACGCCATGCTTCTTCGGACTTACTGACGTATTGCTTTTCTTCCATAAATTTGTATCAGAGGCTTACTCCTCGCTTGGATTTAACTGTAAGCCTAATTCTTTTAATTTTGCTAAAACTTCTTCTAAAGATTTGCGTCCCAGATTACGAACTTTCATCATATCTTCAGAAGTACGGTTGCAAAGTTCTTCCACTGTATTGATACCAGCACGTTTTAAGCAGTTGTAGGAACGAACAGATAATTCTAATTCATCAATATTCATTTCCAGAACTTTTTCTTTTTCATTGTCTTCTTTCTCAATCATGACTTCTGCAGTCTTTGCACTTTCAGAAAGATCAATAAAGAGGCTTAAATGCTCGCTCAGTACCTTAGCAGCCAGGCTCACTGCCTCATCTGCGTCCAGTGTTCCGTTTGTGTAAATATCCAGTGTCAGTTTATCGTAATCTGTAACCTGACCTACACGGGTATTTTCAACGGCCATGTTTACACGTTCAACCGGTGTATAGATTGAATCTACTGCAATCATGCCAATTGGCATGTCATCTGTTTTTCCTTTGTCTGCGCTTACATATCCACGTCCTTTTGTAATTGTCAGCTCTGCGTTAAATTTGCAGTCTGCACCACCATTTAAAGTAGCAATTACTAAGTCAGGATTTAAGATTTCTAAATCCTGGTCTACCTGAATATCAGCACCAGTCACAACACCTTCACCTTCAAACTCAATGTATGCAGTTTTTGGTTCATTGCTGTCACTTCCGTTCTTAATTGCCAGATTTTTTAGGTTCATGATGATTTCTGTAACATCTTCCTTTACACCTGGAATAGAACTGAATTCGTGAAGAACACCGTCAATTTTCACTTGGCTTACTGCAGCACCCGGTAAAGAAGACAGCATAATTCTTCTCAAAGAGTTACCTAAAGTAATACCATATCCTCTTTCCAGAGGTTCTACCACGAATTTCCCATATCTCTTATCATCAGACATTTCTGTGATTTGAATTTTGGGTTTGTTAAAATCGAACATGCAAAGCCCTCCTTGCTACGTGCACAATTTCACATTTTAATTATTTGGAATATAACTCGACGATTAACATTTCATCAACTGGTACGTCGATTTCTTCTCTTGTAGGAAGTGCTTTTACTTCACCCTTTAATGCTTCCTGATCGATATCTAACCAAGCTGGAACTAAACGTCCGCCAGTTACTTCAAGGATATCTTTATATCTCTGAGAACCTTTGCATTTTTCTTTGATTTCGATAACATCGCCAGCTTTTACTAAGTAAGATGGAATGTTAACCTGTTTTCCATTAACCATTACATGTTTGTGGTCAACGATCTGTCTTGCTTCTTTTCTTGTTCTAGCAAGTCCCATACGGAATACTACGTTATCCAGACGTGTTTCCAGCATGATCATCAGGTTTTCACCTGTCTGTCCTGGTTTCTGGTCTGCTTTTTTGTAGTAGCTACGGAAAGGTTTTTCCAGAACGCCGTAAATGAATTTAGCTTTCTGTTTTTCTCTTAACTGAAGTCCGTATTCAGACATTTTTCTATTTGCTCTTTTTAACTGTCTAGTAGATTTTTTGTCAATTCCTAAATATACAGGATCAAGACCTAATGATCTACATCTTTTCAGAACTGGTACTCTATTTACTGCCATGATTCTTTGACCTCCTAATTAGACTCTTCTACGTTTTGGTGGACGACAACCGTTGTGTGGAACTGGTGTTACATCTTTAATACTTGTAACTTCAATACCACAAGCTGCCAATGCACGGATTGCTGCTTCTCTACCTGAACCAGGTCCTTTTACAAAAACGTCAACAGTCTTCAGACCATGAATAACAGCTGCTTTTGCTGCTGTTTCTGCAGCCATCTGAGCTGCATAAGGAGTAGATTTCCTTGAACCTTTAAATCCCAGACCACCGGCACTTGCCCATGATAAAGCATTACCTTCAGCATCTGTCAATGTAACGATTGTGTTATTGAAAGAAGACTGGATATGTGCCTGTCCGCGTTCAACGTTTTTCTTAACACGCTTTTTTGTCACTTTTTTTGTAACTTTAGCCATTTTTAAACTAACCTACTTTCTCTAATATTCAAACTTAATAGTAATTTTCAATCTTATTTAAGCTGTTACTTATTATTTTTTCTTGTTAGCAACAGTTCTCTTAGGACCTTTTCTTGTTCTTGCATTTGTTTTAGTCTTCTGACCACGAACAGGAAGTCCTTTACGATGACGGATACCTCTGTAGCATCCGATTTCCTGAAGTCTCTTGATGTTTAAAGCGATTTCTCTTCTTAAATCACCTTCTACCGGAATCTGTAATTCTTCGATAGCATCACGGATTTTTCCTACTTCTTCGTCTGTAACGTCTCTGACACGAGTGTCAGGATTTACGCCTGCCTTTTCAAGAATACGGTTTGAAGTTACTCTACCAATTCCGTAGATATAAGTCAATCCGATTTCAACACGTTTTTCTCTTGGTAAGTCTACACCAGCTATACGAGCCATGTATTTGTTCCTCCATTTTTCTGTTAATATTGTTCCTAATTGAGACATATAAAACTGACGGGGTTTTATACATCCAGCCGCAAATAATGATAGATTTTACGCAGCCTTTCCGGTATTTGGCGGACACCGGTATTAAGCAATATTTTATCCTGTTCTCGGTAAAACAGTTAACGTGATAATATTACTATATTTAATCAGTACGAACAACGCACCCTAGCGGTTCATACTGCAGCCGCACTAAAATTTTCACAAACTAATCGTCTTATATTTTATTTATATTTGAAATTAGCCCTGACGCTGTTTGTGTTTTGGGTTTTCACAGATAATTCTGATGCTTCCCTTTCTTTTAATAACCTTGCACTTTTCGCAAATTGGTTTTACAGATGATCTAACTTTCACTGTTCTTCCTCCTTTCTGAGCATAAAAGTACGCTTTATATAATAGCACCTATGTGGCAAGATTGCAAGCACTTTTTTCCAAATTTTTTATACTTCTGCAATAAGTACAATTTCTTTACCGATTTTTGCAACCCTATCAATCCGTTCCGATTCTTATATATTTTAAAAGAACCGATACAGAGGCATTCCGGCTCTCTCTATCGGTTCTTTTAAATAATTTTTATTTATCTCTCCAGATAATTCTTCCCTTACTTAAATCATAAGGTGACATTTCAATAGTAACTTTATCTCCCGGAAGAATACGAATGAAATTCATTCTTAATTTTCCGCTGATATGAGCTAAAATCACGTGTTTGTTTTCCAGTTCTACTTTAAACATAGCGTTAGGTAATTTTTCCAACACTGTTCCTTCTACTTCAATAACGTCTGCCTTTGACATAAATTAAACCTCCTGTTGATTGCTTTCATAATCTTTAATGGCCTTTTTTATATGCTCGTTCTGTATTTCTTTTCCGTCTTTTATAATTTCCTGAAGAAAATCGGGGATTTTATAGATAATCTGAATGTGTTTTCTTTTTTTCTTTTTCATTTTATCCAAAGTTCGATGTACTCCATCTGTCAGATAAACATATTCAGTATCTGCATACATCACTACATACAGCTTTCCGGTATCATGCCCTGCTTTTGATCTGGCAAGCATCCCTTTTACAAATTCTCTCATAAGACCTCCTGTTATTTACTCAGAGTGAGAATTTCCGGCTCGCCATCTGTGATAAGAATTGTATTCTCATAATGTGCAGATAAAGAACCGTCCTGTGTGACAACAGTCCAGTCATCGTCCAACCATTCTACGTCTGCACGTCCCATGTTAATCATAGGCTCAATAGCCAGTGTCATACCGGGAACCAGTCGTATTCCTCTGCGTCTCTGAGGAAAATTAGGAATTTGCGGATCTTCATGCAAATGTGTTCCAATACCATGTCCTACTAAATCACGTACAACACCATAGCCGAACTTCTGTGCATATCCACCGATTGCCGCAGAAATATCATGTAAATGATTGCCTGCTTTTGCATATTTTATTCCTTCGAAAAAGCTTTGCTTTGTCACTTCAATAAGCTTCTGTGCTTCCGGCGAAATTGTGCCAACTGCATAAGTACGTGCTGCGTCAGAATGATATCCATTATAAATCAAACCTGCATCAAGACTGACAATATCTCCATCCTGAAGAATTCTGTGTTTATTAGGGATACCATGTACTACTTCATCATTTACAGATACACAAATAGATGCCGGGTAACCATTATAGTTTAGAAAATTAGGAATACCTCCAAGACTTCTAATCAGCTTTTCACCTAACCGGTCTATATCCAGAGTACTAATCCCCGGTTTAATAAATGCGCCAAGCTCATCATGCACTTTTTCCAGAAGTCTTCCTGACTCTCTCATTAGTTCAATTTCTCTGGCAGTTTTAATTGTTACTGACATTTTTACTCTCCTAACACATCTACAATTGCCTGGAAAACAGCTTCCAAATCAACTGTACCGTCTACTTCTTTCATGACACCTGCTTTTGCATAGTAGTCGATGAGAGGCTGTGTCTGATCATGATAAACACCAAGACGTTTTAAAACAGTTTCTTCTTTATCATCATCTCTTAATACCAGCTTTTCTCCACATGCATCACATACACCCTCTGTCTTAGGTGCATTAAATTCCACATGATATGTAGCTCCGCATCCTAAACATGCGCGTCTTCCTGACATACGTTTTACAATATTTTCATCCGGAACTTCTACATTAATTGCATAATCAATTTTTTCTCCCATTTTTGAAAGCGCTGCATCAAGGCTTTCTGCCTGAGGAATTGTTCTTGGGAAACCATCCAAAATATATCCGTTTTTACAATCTTCTTTTGCAACACGGTCAATTACAAGGTCAACAGTTAATTCATCCGGTACTAAAAGTCCCTGATCCATATAAGTTTTTGCTTTTTTTCCAAGCTCTGTACCATTTTTAATGTTTGCTCTGAAAATATCTCCTGTGGAAATATGAGGTATTCCATATTTTTCCGCAATTTTTTTCGCCTGTGTACCTTTTCCAGCTCCAGGTGCACCTAACATGATAATTTTCATATCAATCTTCCCCTTTCTAAATATAAGCAAATGCTTCTTCCATAAATTCATACACATATAATCATACACCATAGAAGAGCTTTCTGCCATATATAAATATATTATTTTAAAAGACCGCCGCAACAACAGAAAACTTCTGCTCTCCCTGCGACGGTCATAAATATACTATCTTCTTTATTCGCTTAAAAATCCTTTATAGTTACGAACTAACATACGGGACTCAATCTGTTTTAATGTTTCCAGTACAACACCCACCACGATGATTAAAGATGTTCCACCAAAAGAAACATTTGCACCGAATACTCCATTAAAAAAGAATGGAATAACAGCTACAATTACCAGACCGGCTGCACCGATGAAAATCAGATAACTTAAGATTTGCTCAAGGTATTCCTGTGTTGGTTTACCAGGTCTGATACCCGGAATAAATCCACCCTGCTTTTTCATATTATCTGCTACTTCCATAGGATTGAAAGTAATAGATGTATAAAAATATGCAAAGAAAATAACTAACAGAATATAAACTACCAAACCGATAGAATATACTGGTTCACTTGGATTAAACCAATTATTGGAAGTGAGGGCTTTTAAAATATGTCCTCCAATACCATTTCCTCCTGTTTTACCCATTAAAGTCATAATAATGACTGGGAAAGACATTAAAGAGGAAGCAAAGATAATAGGAATAACACCTGCTGTGTTTACTTTTAAAGGAATGGAACTTGACTGTCCTCCCATAACCTTTCTTCCTACCATCTTCTTGGAATACTGTACCGGAATTTTTCTTACACCACCGTTTAAGATTAAAACCAGTACTACTACAATGAGAATTACTGCTATAATAATGAGTGCTGCTAATGCACCCTTTGCAATTGTTTTCCCTTTAACAAACTGTTCAAAAAGAGTTACTAAATCACTTGGAATTCTGGATACAATATTAATCATCAAAATGATGGAAATACCATTTCCTACACCTTTTTCTGTGATTTGTTCTCCAATCCACATAAGCATTGCTGAACCTGCAGTCAGACAAGATACAACTACAACACCTTTTAAAAAGTTCATGTCTGGAATAAGACCTTTATTACCAAATCCGATTGTCATTGCAATAGACTGGAATAAAGAAAGTCCAATTGTCACATATCGTGTAATTGCAGTTAATTTCTTTCTGCCTTCTTCACCATCTCTCTGCATATCTTCCAGAGTCTTAAACGCAATAGTTAAAAGCTGAATAATAATGGATGAAGTAATGTATGGTGTAATGCTCAATGCAAAAATTGACATTTCGGTAAAAGAACCGCCGGTGAATGCGTCAAAAAAATTGAACGCATCACTGGACTGGCTTGCAAACCAATTTTTAAAATAATTACTATCTACCCCCGGTATAGGAAGCTGTGAACCGATACGCACAACCACCAGCATCAGAAGCACATAGAAAAGACGACGTCTTACATCCTTAATCTTAAAGGCATTTTTAAGAGTCTTGAGCATTAGATCACCTCTACTGTTCCACCTGCGGCTTCGATTTTAGCTTTTGCGGTTTCGCTTACAGCGTTTACTTTAACATTAAGCTTCTTAGTAAGTTCTCCGTTACCCAGAAGTTTAACTCCATCTCCTAATTTGGAGATAGCTCCAGAAGCTAATAAAGCTGCTGGTGTAACTTCAGCACCGTCTTCAAATCTATTTAAGATATCAACGTTTACTGCAATGATTTCTTTAGAATTTCTACATTTGAAGCCTCTCTTAGGAAGTCTTCTATATAAAGGCATCTGACCACCTTCAAATCCTGGTCTTTTTGCACCGGAACGTGCTTTCTGACCTTTGTGGCCCTTACCTGCAGTCTTACCATTACCTGAACCATGTCCACGACCGCGTCTGAAGTTATCGCTCTGTCTTGAACCTTCAGCTGGTCTTAAGTTTGATAAATCCATGATGGCACCTCCTTCTTATACTGATTAGATTTCTTCTACTTTAACTAAGTGTCTTACCTGCTGAATCATACCACGAACTGCAGCATTATCAGGCATTTCAACTGTCTTGTTAAGTTTTCTTAAACCTAAAGCTTCTACTGTTTTTTTATGTTTCGGAACAGCACCGATTGTAGATTTCACCAGAGTGATTTTTAATTTATCTGCCATTTTCTAATCCTCCCTATGCAAAAATCTCATCTACAGATTTTCCACGAAGTTTTGCAACTTCTTCCGGAGTCTTTAACTGGCTTAAACCTGCGATTGTAGCGAGAACTACGTTCTGTTTGTTACGGGAACCCATACATTTTGTACGGATATTCTTAATACCTGCAAGTTCAATAACTGCACGAGCTGGACCTCCGGCGATAACACCAGTACCTTCTGGAGCTTTCTTCAGCAGCATTTCTGCGCTTCCGAATTTTCCGATGAAGTCATGTGTAATACTTCCGTTTTCATCTCTTGCTACTGTAACTAATTTTTTCATAGCATCTTCTTTTCCTTTGCGGATTGCTTCAGGAATTTCAGTTGCTTTACCTAAACCTGCGCCAACGTGTCCGTTGCCATCACCAACAACAACTAAAGCTGTGAAACGGAAGTTACGACCACCTTTAACAACTTTTGTTACACGCTTGATTGACACTACTTTTTCTTCTAATTCAAACTGACTAGCATCAATGATAGAACGTTTCATGTGTTCATTTCCTCCCTTATTAGAATTCTAACCCAGCTTCTCTTGCTGCGTCTGCTAATGCTTTAACTTTTCCATGGTAAATGAAGCCGCCTCTATCGAAAACAACTTCTTTAATACCAGCTTCGATTGCTCTTTTTGCAATTACAGTTCCTAAGTATGCTGCTGCATCAACGTTATTGGTTTTTTCTAACTCAGCTTTTACTTCTTTCTGTGTTGTAGAAGCAGAAACAAGAGTTCTTCCAACTGTATCGTCAATAATTTGAGCATACATATGATTATTGCTGCGGAATACTGCTAAACGAGGTGTAGCAGATGTACCGCTAAGATGATTACGTAATCTTCTATGTTTTTTTGCGCGAACTTTCGCTCTTGATACTTTACTAACCATTTTTACACTCTCCTTACTTATTTCTTACCAGTTTTACCAACTTTACGTCTGATAACTTCATCAGCATATTTAATACCTTTACCTTTGTATGGTTCAGGTCTTCTCTTATCTCTGATTTCAGCAGCGTACTGGCCAACTTTTTCTTTGTCAATTCCGGATACAATAATTTTGTTTCCGTCTACTTTACAATCTAATCCTTCCGGATCTTCCATTTCTACTGGATGAGAGTAACCAAGGTTTAAAACTAATTTTTTACCCTGTTTTGCTGCTCTATAACCTACACCGTTAACTTCCAGAGTTTTTTCATATCCCTGGCTAACACCGATTACCATATTCTGGATCAGTGTTCTTGTTAAACCATGTAAAGCTTTCATTTTCTTTAAGTCGCTTGGTCTTGTAACAACTACATTACCATCTTCTAATTTGATTGACATTTCAACAGGTAACGCTTTTTCAAGTGTTCCTTTAGGACCTTTTACAGTCACTACATTGTTCTCAGCAATTTTAACTTCTACACCTGCTGGAACTGCTACAGGCAGTCTTCCGATACGTGACATACCAATTTCCTCCTTACTTAGATTTTCGGAAGGGCCGATTATGGTTCCCTTCTGTTTTCAGTATTGCTATGAGCACTTAATAAGGTCATAGACCGAATTTAGTGCGAATGCACATCTGACTCACTTAATGAGACAAGGTCGAATTTAGTGAACAGATGTTACACCTATATATGATAATGGACAAAGTCCTGTTATCCTCTCGCTTGGACATAATAAAAAACTCGCTTGGACACATTCTGATTGTTTCATCAGACTCTAAGAGGGGTAAGTTCACTCAACTAAACTCAGCTCTCGCCTTTGGCTCCGCTTCGTTAAGGTTCGTGAACGACCTCGCACTAAGTTCAAGCTGCGCTTAGCAGTTTGCTTTCACTAAGTTGCTTTCGGCCTACCAAACAAATGCTAAAACTTCTCCACCTACATGAAGTTTTCTAGCTTCTTTGTCTGTGATAACTCCCTGGTTTGTAGAAAGGATTGCAATTCCTAATCCGCCTAATACTCTTGGAATTTCCTGGCTGCCAGCGTAAATACGAAGACCTGGTTTAGAAATTCTTTTAAGACCTGTAATGATTTTTTCATTTTTGTCTGCACCGTATTTTAATGTGATGCGGATTGTTTTGAATGCTCCATCTTCAAGAACATCATATTTTGCAATATAACCTTCTTTTAACAGAATGTCTGCAATAGCAAGTTTCATTTTAGATGCTGGAACATCTACTGTATCGTGTTTAGCAGTATTTGCGTTACGAATTCTTGTAAGCATATCTGCGATTGGATCGCTCATTGTCATGATAGTTTCCTCCTATAATTTAGACTTTTCATGTAATAGTATTTTTTATTTTCTTTTTAAAATCTCCATTAGGTCTCGCTGAGGTATTCTCCCCGACACCTAAAGAAGGGGTATGTTCGCTCAGCTAAACTCAGCTTTCGCCTTTGGCTCAGCTTCGTTAAGATTTACGAACAACCTCGCACTAAGTTCGAGCATCGCCATTCGGCGATGTCTCACTAAGTTGCTTTCGGTTTACCAGCTTGCTTTTTTAACTCCTGGAATCTGTCCTTTGTATGCTAATTCACGGAAGCAAACACGGCAAATACCGTATTTTCTTAAGTAAGCATGTGGACGTCCACAGATACGGCAACGGCTGTATTCTCTTGTGGAGAATTTCTGTTTGCGCTGCTGTTTAACTTTCATTGCTGTTTTAGCCATGAATTTTCCCTCCTAATTTATCTTACTTTGCAAATGGCATATTAAATAATGTCAATAATTCACGAGCTTCTTCGTCTGTTTTAGCAGTAGTTACGAAAATAATATCCATACCTCTTACTTTATCGACTTTATCGTATTCCACTTCAGGGAAAATTAACTGCTCTTTGATTCCCAGTGCGTAGTTTCCTCTGCCGTCAAAAGCATTTGGATTAACGCCGCGGAAGTCACGTACTCGAGGCAGTGCTAAGTTGATGAGACGATCAGCAAATTCATACATTTTTTCGCCTCTTAATGTTACTTTACAACCGATTGGCATACCTTCACGAATTTTGAAGTTAGCAACGGAATTTTTAGCTTTTGTTGTAACAGCTTTCTGACCTGTGATTAATTCCATGTCAGCTACAGCTGCGTCTAACAATTTAGCGTTATCTTTGGCTTCACCTACACCCATGTTAACAACGATTTTGTCGAGTTTCGGCACTTCCATGATATTCTTATAACCAAACTTTTTGATCATAGCATCTACGATCTCATTTTTGTACATTTCTTTCAGTCTGCTCACTTTAAATGGCCTCCTCTCTTATTAATCGATTACTTTGCCTGTAGTTTTAGCAACACGCACTTTTTTACCATCTTCAACTTTAAAGCCTACTCTGGTAGCTTTTCCTTCATGCATAACCATTACGTTAGATGCATCAATCCAAGCTTCTCTATTTACAATACCGCCCTGCTGATTAGCCATGGATGGTTTTGTATGTTTTGTGATCATGTTTACGCCTTCAACCAGAACAGCGCCTTTTTTCGGATTAACAGAGATTACTTTTCCTTCTTTGTCTTTATCTTTACCAGCGATAACTTTTACAGTATCACCTTTTTTAATCTTAAACATCAGGCTTACCTCCTATAATACTTCCGGAGCTAAGGAAACAATTTTCATAAACTGTTTATCACGAAGCTCTCTGGCTACTGGTCCAAAAATACGAGTTCCTTTTGGTGTTTTATCATCTTTAATGATAACAGCAGCGTTTTCATCGAACTTAATGTAAGAACCATCTTTACGACGAACACCTTTTACACTACGAACAACAACGGCTTTTACAACATCACCTTTTTTCACAACACCGCCTGGTGTTGCATCTTTAACAGTAGCAACGATTACATCACCGATGTTCGCATATCTTCTAGTAGAACCACCCAAAACACGGATGCAGAGGATTTCTTTTGCACCTGTATTGTCAGCGACTCTAAGTCTACTTTCCTGTTGAATCATGCTTAGATTCCTCCTTACAAATTATTTTGCTCTTTCTACTACTTCAACAAGTCTCCATCTTTTATCTTTAGATAATGGTCTTGTTTCCATAACTTTTACAGTATCACCGATTTTGCATGTGTTTTCTTCATCATGCGCTTTTAATTTATATGTTCTCTTTACGATTTTTCCATAAAGAGGATGTTTAACGTGGTTTTCAATAGCTACAACAATGGTCTTGTCCATTTTGTCACTTACAACTTTACCAACACGTGTTTTTCTAAGATTTCTTTCCACGATTATGCTGCTCCTTTCTATTTATGAGGAAGTAATTCCTTATGCATTTGCTTTCTGAGCAATCAAAGTCTGGATTCTAGCGATGTTCTTACGAACTTCTTTAATTCTGCTTGTATTGTCCAGCTGATTTGTTGCATTCTGAAATCTCAAGTTAAAGAGTTCCTTTTTAGCAGCTACTAATTCTTCCTGTAATTCTGCAGCTGATTTTGTCTTTAAATCTTCTACATAATTTTTAATTTTCACTGTTATCACCGCCTTCTAAGTCTGCACGAGAAACGATTTTACAT
>URHS01000011.1 GCA_900547685.1 uncultured Blautia sp.
GACTTCCAAAAGTACCGGCTGCTGAGAAGATTGACGTAGATGAAACAGGTAAAATCACAGGTCTTTTCTAAAGAATAAAAATGTGGCTGCTGCATGACAAGTGTGGTGCAGCAGCCTTCTACATATTAGAAAATTTTGGGCTTGAAGGGAGCAAATAAGTATGTATAAAGATGAATATAAAGCCGTGTGTAATGCTGCGGCAACAAAATTAAATTTACTGAAAAGCAATCCGCTGGGATATTTTGTGGCTTCTATTCTTGCAGGTGTGTTTGTTGCAATGGGTGGATTTCTGGCATTTACACTTGCAGGTCATCTGTCCACTTCAGAGGCTACAGCAATTTGGGCAAAACCGGCACAGAGTGCAGCTTTTGCGGCAGCACTTAGTTTAGTTATTATGGCAGGAGCAGACTTATTTACAGGAAATAACTTTGTTCTGTCAGCAGCAGCATTCAGAAAAACAGCTTCATGGGGAGATGCTTGCAAATTATGGTGTGTATGTTGGATTGGAAACCTGGTTGGTTCTCTTTTATCATCTGCTCTTTTCATAGCTGCTAAAGTTCCTACAGGCGGAATTGGTAATTATTTTGAAAATCTTGCAATTACAAAAACTACTACTGCACCAATGCCATTATTTTTCAAAGCAGTGCTGTGTAATATTTTAGTATGTCTTGCTGTATGGTGCGGAATAAAAATGAAATCTGAATCTGGTAAATTGATTATGATTTTCTGGTGTATTTTTGTATTTATGGTATGCGGATTTGAACATAGTATTGCAAATATGAGTAGTATTGGTGTTTCTCTTTTAACAGGAAAAGTTGGAATCGGTGCATACTTATATAATGTAATTATTGTAACGCTTGGAAATATGGTTGGAGGTATTTTAGGCGTAGCACTTCCATATCATTTAATTTCAAAGGAAAAATAAAATATGAGTAAGAAAGAGGAGCTGTCATCAAGGCAGCTCCTTTTTGTTCTATCCTTATTCACAGAACGTAAGATGAAGAAAGGGGGATAGAATATGCAGGATCAGAAATTAGAAAATCTTTTGAATTTAGCTTTAAGCGCTACACAAGAAGAAAGAGAAAAATCACCACAGTTAGATATAGGGTATAATGCAGAAGAAAAAAATTGGGAGCTGATTATAAAATTTTCTGGTGATTTGGATGCAGTGTTGGGAGCTGATGTTCCGAAGGTAGAACTTTTAAATCAATTTGCCATTATACGCATTCCGGAGAGCAGAATAGAGGAATTATCACGAAATCCACAGATAGAGTTTGTAGAGAAACCAAAGCGTTTATTCTTTGCAGTAAATCAAGGAAGAAGCGCTTCTTGCATGACAGCGGTACAAAGTGAGTTTTCACCCCTGGGAGAAATTTTGACAGGAAAAGATGTATTGGTAGCATGCATTGATTCCGGCATTGATTATAGTCATCCTGATTTTTGTAATCCTGATGGTAGCAGCAGAATATTGCGTTTATGGGATCAGACAATACAGGGAAATCCGCCGGAAGGCTATTTTTTGGGAACAGAATATACGAAAGAACAGATTGATGAGGCATTGAAACAGGAAAATAAAAGGGAAATGGAAAAGATTGTTCCAAGTCGTGATTTAAGCGGACACGGCACCGCAGTAATGGGAATTGCAGCCGGAAACGGGGCAGCTTCCCAGGGAGTTTACCGAGGTGTAGCTTATAAAAGTGATTTGTTGGTAGTAAAATTAGGGACACCTCTGGAAGATGGATTTCCCAGAACCACAGAACTTATGCAGGGGATTGATTATGCCATTCGTCAGGCAATTGATTTGCAGATGCCTTTGGCTTTAAATCTCAGTTTTGGCAATAATTATGGTTCTCATAGCGGAGAATCCCTGATAGAGATTTATCTGGATAATGCTGCATTATCAGGAAAAACCGTAATCTGTGTAGGCATGGGGAACGAGGGAAGTGCGGCTATTCACACTTCAGGACGATTGACAGAGGGAAAGACAGAGGAGATACCTCTGTATATCAGTGAATATGAAACAGGGATAAGTGTACAGATTTGGAAACAGTATGTGGATAAGATAGAATTTGAACTGATACATCCAAATGGAGAACGGGTGGGACCTTTTAAATCAATATTAGGTCCTCAACGCTTTACTATTCAAAATACAGAACTGCTGATATATTATGGAGAACCCAGTCCGTATAGCATTTCCCAGGAAATTTATATTGATATGCTTCCCAAAAGTCAGTATATTGACAGTGGTGTGTGGAAAATTCAGCTGATACCTTCAAAGGTTGTGGATGGTTCTTATGATTTATGGCTTCCGGGAGGAGGAATTTTAAATGAAGGAACAAAATTTTCTTTTCCTACACCGGAAACAACGTTGACGATTCCTTCAACGGCAGGAAGAGTAATTTCTGTTGGTGCATATAATTCCAGATATATGTCCTATGTGGATTTTTCAGGAAGGGGTTATACAAGAGTGATAAAGGCAGTAAAGCCGGATTTGGCAGCTCCGGGTGTGGATATTCGCACAACAGCAGTGGGAGGTGGATATGATAATAGAACAGGAACATCTTTTGCAGCACCTTTTGTTACAGGAGCTGCAGCACTTTTGATGGAATGGGGAGTTATAAAAGGAAATGATCCTTTTTTGTATGGGGAGAAGGTGAAAGCATATTTAAGGAGAGGGGCAAGACCGCTTTTAGGTGGGGAATATCCTAATAATCGTATTGGGTATGGGGTATTATGCGTTCGTGACAGCATACCAGTGTGAAAATGGAAAATACCTTGTTTGTAAAATAGGAACATGTTACAATAAAAACATCTTTAGTTGAGAGGTGATAAAAATGCAAGTAAAATTAAGCTCTCAGAATCGGGAAATCATCAGTTACGGAACTGTGTTTTTATTTGATGAGAATAGTGATCTTACTTTAAATATTAACGGAGATAATTATTTTGAATTGATTTTAACTATTAGTTTTGTTGAAGATATTTCTCAGAAACAAAGGATAGAGACAAATATTTTTGAAAATCATCTTAAGATAATATGTATTAATTTTATGGCAATGGGTACAGGACTGACCACGCCATTGGAAATTGCAGTAATTGATGGTAAAAAAATATATTTGATGTTTTGGGCATATCTGGAGGGAAGCGAGGACAAAAAATCGAAAGTACGTAAAGTTGAATATACTTTGTATCGTGAGTGATTGGAATGGTGATAATATGAATAATGGTTTGTTGCAGCCGAAAACAATAATTGAGCTTAATGATAATAACGCAAGAAAAAGATACAATCCTGATATTACGTGTTACGATATCATGCATGGTGAACGAAAAGTAGCAGAGATTAATATGCGTGGAGAGGCTGCTATTTTGGACGAAAAGTTTATTCCGTATGATCTTTATTTGGAGAATGATTGTGATTTTGATACGCTGATCAATAATATGAATAATTTTTATCATTGGTGTGCCTCGCGGGTGTTGTCTTTGGACAGGAAATATGCAAAAGAAATTTTAAACAGTATTGGAATGGCACAGGCAATGACGGATCGGGATCGTGCTAAAATAGCATTGTCATATCACTGTGTATCATTGACAGATGTTTATTGGGTAAAAAAGAGTGATGAAGACATTTCTTACGAAAAGATAAATTTGTATGATAATTCATTAAATGAGGCGGTGGTAGAACTTTCTTTGCGTGGAAAACCGATGACAGTTACAAATCAGGAACTGGCACCGGATTTATCCACCAAAGGATGCTTTCCAAAAGCATGGATCAGAAGGGGAAAAGATTTCATTTTATTAAAAGATGGTGGTGACGATGCTGTTCAGAAAGAACTTTTAGCAAGTAGATTATGCCAATGCTTTGACTTTAAACAGGTGAAATATGATGAAGACTTTTATGATGGGCAAAAAGTAACTCAGAGTAAAATTATAACATCCAGGCAGTATTCTATCGTTTCAAAAATGGCATTTGAAATATATGCGTTAAATCATGACTTGAATGTATTGAATGAGTGTTTGCGGATTGATAAAGAGACGTATTATGGAATGAATATCCTTGATTATCTGGTTGGTAATATAGATCGACATCCGGAAAATTGGGGATTTTTGGTTGATAATCGGACCAATGAATATGTTTCACTGTATCCGATCATGGATTTTAATCAGAGCTTTGGAAGTTATGACACGATAGATGGAGCAAATTGTCAAACGGTTTATCCTGAGAAAAAAACGCAGCGAGAGGCGGCAATAGAAGCAGTCAGACATGTTGGGATGCATCAGATAAAAGATATAGATGAAGAAATTTTTGAAGATATGACAGTATGGAAAGAAATGTTTTTTCGAAGACTTGAAGAATTAAAAAATGCTGTAGATACTTCTGTTTTTTGATGAATGACGTGACACTGACATAACATCCTCTCCACCCATCTTGTAACAATAATATGACATCCTCTATACAGAAATATGCGGTTTTAAGCCATTTTCACGGCAAAAAAGCCGCATATTTTTTGTAGCAATGACTTGACATCCTCGGGGGTACTGTGTGTGAGGGACAGTCTGCCATTTTAAAAACAATATTGATATATGTAATAAGAAATGCAATGGAGAAAATACATATATAAAAATTGAAATGTTTTTCTAAAATACAGAGGTTATGTAGAGAAAAAAGATTTACAATGGATTGCCTATGAGGAGGAAGCAGATAAAAATAATAGAAACGTGTGATGGTAATACTACATCCTCTTTAAGTACTTTGTGACAATTATATAACGTCTTCGGAGGTGTTGTGCGTAGGAAATAGTTTTCCATTTATAGGTATAAAATATTTACAGAGAGATGGGATGGAAAATGATTTATAATATAAAATTAAAGTGGCCGAAGTTGACCACTTTAATTTTAAACCTCTAATTTTTCGATTTCAGTTCCTGTAAATTCAATATCAGGTAATAATTCAAAATAAAAATCAGAATATTTTTCTGCAAGAGCCTGAATACATCGAGCTTGAATAATTTTGAATCGTGAAAGAGAAACGGTGTCTTTGTCAAAGGTAATATAAACGCTGATCCACAGCTTTCGTCCGGTTCGAACAATATCGTAATAAAGTTGTGTATGACCGTAAATGCCGATAATCGGTTCAACGATATTTTTAATATCTTCAATGGTTTCCTGTTCCGGGGGTATTAACATTAAATCTCGAATACCGGTAATAACTGTTTTAATCGGCATTGGGAGCATGAATATGGAAAGAAAAATTGTGATAATCTGGTCAATATAAGGAATAACAGGAGACAGCCATGTATGAGATAAGAAGGCAGGAAGGAGAAATGCCACAGTCATTCCCAAAGATACAATGCTATCGATTTCCCAGCCTTTTCTTTCTGTTTCTAGTAAAGGGGAATTCATGGTCTTATTCTTTTTTCTTAAATATAGAGATACAGCGATACCTAAAATGCAGGCAAACAGCTCAAAATAAGCAACAGATTGAAATGAAATGATATGACCTCCATGAAGCATCAGGTTTAAGTTATTAGTAATTAAGCCGATAGTAACAGCTGTCATCATAATTCCTTTTACTACAACAAAGAGAGTTTCTATCTGCATATAGCCAAAGGGATGTTTTTCGTTGGATGGTTTGTATAATAATGGTATTAAAAAAATAGAAGGTAAAAGCATGAAAAATTCTACACCATCATAAACAGCGTCAAGCAAAACAGCTTGGGAGCTTGTGATAATAGCAGTCACTAATTCTACAACGACAAAAAACAAGTTTCCATACAGAGAAACACTCATGGCTTTCTTTTCTTTTTTTTGTGCTTTTCTTTCGGTGTGCACGATTTCATCTCCTAACATATTTTTTGAAAATCATTATAACATTAAACGACCATCTAATCCATATTGAATTTCCATTTTATTTTCAGTATAATCCTCTCATGGAAAGTGACAGGCTTTCTTAAAATCTTAAATATTAGGAAGAAAAACATGGTAAAGAAACAAACAGACAACTTTAATTTAGAGCAGATTTGCAATTCAGGTCAGTGTTTTCGTATGGAAAAGCTGGAGGAAAATAAATATAGAGTCATTGCCGGTGTACGATGCTTGGATATTTATCAAAAGGATGGAGAAAGTATATTTTTCTGTTCTTTAGAGGAATTTACAGAAGTGTGGGAAGAATATTTTGATTTAAAGAGAGATTATAAGTTTTATATAGAGAAAATTAATCCAAGGGATGCATATTTATTGAATGCAGTCAAGTCGGGTGAGGGAATCCGCATTTTAAAACAAGATTTATGGGAAATGATTGTTTCATTTCTGATTTCTCAACAGAATAATATTGTGAGAATAAGAAAGTGTATTGAGAACATCTGCAGAGAATATGGAGAAGAAAGGACAACAGTTTCGGGGGATAAATATCATACTTTTCCAAAGGCAGAAGTCCTGGCTTGTTTAGAAGATGATGATTTAAAAGCCTGTAATTTAGGATATCGCAGTAAATACGTGGTTCGCGCAGCAAAAGGAGTAGTTTCCGGTGAAATTGATTTGCCGGCTATTGAAAAAATGAAATATAAAGAGGCAAAAGAGGAGCTGCTTAAAATATTTGGCGTGGGGATGAAAGTAGCAGATTGTATTTGTCTTTTTGGGCTTCATCATTTAGAAGCATTTCCTGTGGATACCCATATAAATCAAGCATTGGAGAAACATTACAAAAGAGGATTTCCAAAGCGCAGATATAAGGGATTTGAAGGAGTTCTGCAACAGTATATTTTTTATTATGAGCTTTTTGGAGAAAAAATAAAATAAAAATTTCAGCAGAGAGTTGTTGCGTAAGCAGCAGCTCTTTTTGTTGACAAATGTGCAGATGCACAGTAAAATTTAAGTGAGGAAATGTGCAAATGCATAGGAGAAAATTATGGAAAAAGATAGAAATAAGAAGATTGAAAAGACAAAGGCAAATATATTAGAAGCATTGCTTATGTTGCTGAGGCGTAAAGAAATTAATGAAATTTCTATTCGGGAACTTACAGAGGCAGCTCACATACATAGAAATACTTTCTACATACATTATACAGATATATACGATATTTTGGCAGAAGTAGAGAAGAATATGTGTAGGAAAGTAAAAGAAATGACAGATGAAATGGAACCGGCTCAACTAAAGGAGAACCTGGAAGCAGTTTTAAAGAGGGTGTTTGAGTATCTTTATCAGGAGAGGGAGAAATGTGGACTGATTATGAGATATAGAGGAAGTGTTTCAAGTGGAAAAGGGCTTGTGGAGTCTATTTTTGTAAAATATTTGAATGCTTTTCCAAATACTTTTGATGAGGCATCTGTGGAATTTCAAGTACAGTTTTATTACTGTACTACCGGAGCGATGGGGATTGTACGTTACTGGATGGAACATGATTTTAAAGAAAGCCCTCAGAAGATGTCGGTGCTTACAGCTAAGCTTTTAACAAGAGGAATACAAGGAGCGTTAGAGGAAGCAGGGAGAGGATGAATTATGGAAGATTATGTAAAATTGGAAAATGTAACAAAAGTATATAAAATGGGAGAAGTAGAGATACGTGCGGCAGATGGCATTGACTTTTCTATATCGAAGGGTGAATTTGTGGTAATTGTAGGCCCCAGTGGTGCTGGTAAGACAACCGTTTTAAACATTTTAGGGGGAATGGATACAGCCACAGAGGGTAAAGTACTGGTAGATGGAAAAGATGTGGCAAAATATACATCTAAAATGCTGACCGGGTATCGCAGAGATGATATTGGATTTGTTTTTCAGTTTTATAATTTAGTTCCCAATTTGACAGCGCTGGAAAATGTAGAATTGGCACTTCAGATTTGTAAAGAACCTTTAGATGCAAAGAGCGTTTTGGAAGATGTAGGATTAGGGGATCGCCTGGATAATTTCCCGGCACAGCTTTCAGGAGGAGAACAGCAGAGGGTTTCTATAGCCAGAGCACTGGCAAAAAATCCCAAACTTCTATTGTGTGATGAACCTACAGGAGCCTTGGATTATAATACGGGAAAGGCGATTTTGAAACTTTTGCAGGATACCTGTCGCCAGAAGGGAATGACAGTTATTGTGATTACTCATAACTCAGCTATTGCACCTATGGCGGACAGAATTATACATATCAAGAATGGAAAGGTGTCTGGTATGGAATTAAATCCAAATCCTGTTCCGGTAGAAACCATTGAATGGTAGGTGATGAGTAGGTATGAAAAAAAGAGCAATAAGAAAGGATTTTTATGTAGAAATACGCAAAAGTCTGGGAAGATTTTTATCTATTTTCTTTATCGTAGCAATGGGAGTTGCGTTTTTTTCCGGTATTCGAGCAGGTGAACCGGATATGAGATATTCGGGAGATGCTTATTTTGACAGGAATAATGTTATGGATCTTCGCGTTATAGGAAGTTTAGGGCTGACAGAAAAAGATATAGAGGCATTAGAAAAGACAGAAGGAGTAGAAGGGGTAGAACCGGGCTATTCTGTTGATATGCTGTTGAATGTGGAGGGAAACCATAAAGTTCTTCATGTAGCTTCTATTTTAGAAAATATGAATAAGTATACAGTGGAAGAAGGAAGAATGCCTGAGAAATCAGGAGAATGTCTTATGGATGGGGATTTTTTAAAGTCTCATGGATTTAAAATCGGTGATAAAATTACCCTTTCCAGTGGTACAAAGGATGCGGTAACGGAAACTTTAAAGACAGATACTTTTGAAATTGTAGGAAGTGGCAGCAGTTCTATGTATTTTACTTATGCCAGAGGCAGCAGTATGGTGGGGAATGGTGAAGTCAGTGGATTTATAGGTGTTCTTCCGGAAGATTTCGGATTAGAAGCATATACAGAATGTTATGTATCTGTGAAAGATGCAAAGGCGCTGACAGCGTTTACTTCCCAGTATGATGAGAAAGTAGAAAAGGTACAGGAAAATATTGAAGGAATTGCTGATGAACAGGGTAAGCGAAGAGCGGATGAAATCCGTGATGAAGCAAAGGCAGAGCTTGCAGATGCTCAGGAAGAATTAGAGAATGGTAAGAAGGAAGCAGAAGAAAAGCTTACGGATGCCAAGGAGCAAATTGACGATGGAGAAAAGCAGCTTCAGGAAGGAAAAGAGCAGCTTGAAAAAGCAAATCAGGAGCTGCAAAGTGGAAAAAACAAGTTATATGCCAGTCAGAAAGAGGTAGATGCGGCAAAAAAAGAAATATCCAGTGGTTGGAGCCAGTATAATGCAGCCAAAAAGGAATTTGACGCACAGGAAGCAGCTTTTAACGAGCAATATGATGCAGGAATGGCAGAGATTGCAAAAGGAGAAGAAGAACTTATTAATGCTTGGGATGCCTTTTACAGCCAAAAGGCAGAGTATGATAAAGGTGTTACAGAACTTACACAGGCGAAAGAGATGCTTTCTGAACTTTTAACAAGTCTGGAAAGTGGGCTTTTGCCACCGGAACAAGTACCTCAGATACAGGCACAGGCAGAAGCATTAAAAGTAGAAATTGCAGAAAAAGAGCCTGTTTTGCAGGCAGCAGGACAGCAGATTAATGATGCACAGGCAACCTTGGAACAGAAGCAGCAGGAAGCAGACGCTCAGTTTGCTGAGGCGAGAAAACAGTTAGAACAAGGAAAAGCAGGTATTGATGCAGGAAGACAGCAATTAGAAGAAAGCAGAAAAAAACTGATTTCCGGTGAGGAACAGGCAAAGAAAGGACAGCAGCAGATTGATGCAGGCTGGAATAAAATTCATGAGGGAGAAAAAGAAAAAGCAGAAAGCGAAGCTTTAATTGCAGAAAATGAAGAAAAACTTGCACAGGCAAAAGAAGAATATGAGCAGGGAAAAGCAGATGCCGAGCAAGAAATTCATGACGGCGAGGAAAAGATAAAAGATGCACAGTTAGAAATCAATAAAATTGAAAATGCCCAGTGGTATGTACAGGACAGAAGTTCACTGCCGGAATATACAGGATTTGGTGATAATGCAGACCGTATCCGTGCCATAGCAAAGGTCTTTCCGATTTTGTTCTTTATTGTAGCAGCTTTAATCAGTCTGACAACCATGACACGTATGGTAGAGGAACAGAGGACACAGATTGGAACTTTAAAAGCTTTAGGATACGGAAAGCTGAGTATTGCCGGGAAATACTTAAACTATGCACTCTTGGCAACAGTGGGAGGAAGCATTTTTGGTGTGCTTTTTGGAGAAAAGATTTTCCCTTATATTATTGTAAATGCCTATAAGATTATGTATACCCATGTTCCGGATGTGGTAATTCCTTATAACTGGGAATATGGAATAATGGCAGCAGGAGCGGCAATTTTATGTACCGGTCTGGCAACCTTTTTGGCTTGCTATAAAGAACTTGCTTCTCAACCTGCTGTACTTATGAGACCACCGGCACCGAAACAGGGGAAAAGAGTCTTTCTGGAGAGAATTCCATTTATCTGGAAACATTTAAGTTTTATTTGGAAATCTACGATTCGTAATCTTATCCGTTATAAAAAGAGATTTTTTATGACAGTTTTCGGTATTGGCGGCTGTATGGCATTGATGATTGTAGGATTTGGTCTTCGTGATTCTATTTTTGCCATTGGTAAGTTACAGTATGGCGAACTGCAATTATATGATGGAATGGTTATTCTGGATACAGATGCGGAGGAAGAAGATAGACAGGAACCTATAGAATATCTTTCTTCAGAAAAGGCTGTTTCTACTGTGATGGAAGGGTATTTAAAGAAGGTCGAAATTTCTAAAGGAGATAATCAAAGGGAAGTTTATTTATCTGTTCCTGCAAATCTTGAGGATAATAAAGAATTTCAGGTTTACAGAAATCGCATTACCAAGAAAGAGTTTAATCTGGAAGAAAATTCTGTGATTTTAACAGAGAAGGCAGCACGGCTTTTAGATTTGGAAAAAGGCGATGAAATTACACTTGATGGACAGAATGGAAATAAGACAAAACTTCAGGTGACAGATATATGTGAAAATTACATGGAACATTATCTGTATATTTCTCCGGAAACTTATAAGAAAATTTACGGAGAGGAGATGGAGCCCAATACTGTTTACTTTAAAATGAAAGAGTTTAATAAACAGGAGCTTAAGAAAATCGGTGAGAACATCCTGAATAAAAGAGGGGCATTGAATGTAACTTACACTTATAATATACAAAGTCAGTTAGACGATATGCTGGAAAGTCTTGATATTGTCATTGTAGTGTTAATTATTTCTGCAGGACTTCTTGCCTTTGTGGTTTTATATAATTTGAATAATATTAATATTACAGAACGAAAACGTGAACTTGCAACGATTAAGGTTTTAGGATTTTACGACAAAGAAGTTTCAGCTTATGTGTTTAGAGAAAATATTTTGCTCACCATAATCGGGGTAGGGGTAGGAATTATTTTAGGAAGTCTTCTACACCGCTATGTGATTGTAACGGTAGAAATTGACAGTGTTATGTTTACGAGAATTATTGAAAATATCAGTTTTGCATTAAGTGCAGCGTTGACGTGCCTGTTTTCTTTCCTTGTAAATGCAGTGATGTACTTTAAGCTGAAAAAAATTGATATGGTAGAGTCTTTAAAGAGTGTAGAATAAAAATTCTTACAAAAGATGTAAGTGTTTTTTCCATTTGTCATCTTTTATAATAAAAGTATCTTAGATAAGGAGATGAGGAGTATATGGGAAAAACATTATTAGAAATACAAGGGTTAAAGAAAAGTTATGGAAGAAAAGCAGGAGAGACAAAAGCTTTAAACGGAGTTTCTTTTCAGGTTTTAGAAGGGGAATTTCTGGGAATTATGGGGAGTAGCGGTTCTGGAAAGACTACACTTTTAAACTGTATTGCAACCATGTTAAAGCCAACAGAAGGGAAAATTTTACTGTCGGGAGAAGATATTGGTAGATTTAAAGGAAAAAAGTTGGCGCAGTTTCGAGGCAGAGAAATCGGATATTTGTTTCAGGATTTTGAACTGTTAGATAATCTTACCGTAGAAGAAAATATTCTCCTGCCTTCTGCCGTCCATGGAGACAGCCAGAAACAGGCAGAAAGAAAATGTATAGAATTGGCAGAATATCTGGAGATACAAGATGTTTTAGATAAGTTTCCTTCTCAAATTTCAGGAGGTCAAAAGCAAAGGGCGGCAGCAGCAAGAGCTCTTATTTCCCAACCCCAAATTTTATTGGCAGATGAGCCAACCGGGGCTTTGGACAGCCACAGTGCCAAAAAACTTTTAGAGAAAATAAATGGTGTGTGTGAAGATTTTAAAACAACGGTGATGATGGTAACCCATGATGCCAATGCAGCAAGTTATTGCAGCAGGATTTTATTTATTCAGGATGGAGTTATTTTTCATGAACTTCGGCGTCAGATTCCAAATGAAAGCCAGTCTGATTTTTATCTGAGAATATTGGAGGTAACAGCTGCACTGGGAGGAGGAAGCGCCAATGTTTTATAATCTGATTAAGAGAAACAGCAAATCCGGCAGGAAGGAAAACAGCCTTTATTTTGCCTCTTTAGTGATTTCCGTAGTAGCTTTCTACGTGATTTTATCCATAGAAAATCAGGATGTAATGAAATTCATAAAGAGTATGGAAAGTGATGCTGTTCAGAAGCTTTTGCTTCTTGTTCCTATATTTTATGTATTTTCGCTTTTTGTTCTGTCTTTTTTGGTATTTTTTACAACACGGTATCAGATGGAGCGAAGAAGTCATGAATTAGGGCTTTATCTGATGATGGGGATGAAGAGAAGCCGTCTGTTTTTTATGCTTATTGCAGAAGATATGGTAAATACGGCATTTGCTTTTCTGGCAGGCTTTCCCATTGCTATTTTATTGACAGAAGTTATCAGTCTTACGGTATCAAGAGTGATTGGTCTGGGGATTTTAGGACATCGTTTTACTATTGCATGGACGGCTGTTTTGTGGACTGTGGTGGGAATTGTTCTGATTAAGATTGTAATTATAAGCATTTTAAGCGGAATAACAGTGAATAAAGATCCTTATGTCTTGATGAAAAATTCAGATGAAGGTGAGAAAAAGAGAACAAAAAGACTGACCTCGTGTTTTTTCTTTTTTATTGGTCTTATTTTTCTTGGAATAGCATATTCACTGGGCTTGAGAGAGGGCTTATGGGAGCAGATGCGTTCTCTTTTATGGACTTTGCTCTTTGGAATAGCAGGAACTTATTTCTTGTTTAAAGGCTTTTATTTCCTTTTTCAGAGAGCTCTGAAAAAGAAATCAAAAGGACTTAGAACCTTTACCCTTCGGCAGTTACAGGAAAGTGTTTTTCTGAAAAGCGGATTTCTGGCATCCTGTTCTCTTTTGCTTTTGATTGCATTTTGTTGTCTTTCTTTCGGGATTTCTGCGGCGTTTTCACAGAAACCGGAACGCTTTATAGACTTTACTTTTGTCGGCGAAGAAGAGGAAGTAAAAGAAAAGCTGGAGCAGGCAGGTGCTATGGAGAAGTTTGAGAATTTCTATCAAATGGAGATTTCATTTATAGATACATTTGAAGGAGAACATACTTTTTCCTGTGAAGAGCTGACGGAGGCAGTCAAAGAACTTCCTCTTTCGGAGAACAGGACTATTTTAATGAATAATCTGGGATATTTAGACAGTCCATATATGGTGAAGTTATCCAGTTATAATCAGCTTTTAGAGTCAGCGGGATGCGAACCTTTACAGTTAGAAAAAAATGAAGTGATTTTATATGAAGATCCCAGTATGAGTAAAGAATATAGAGAGACTTTGCAAGATGTTCTGAAAACAGGCGTACATCTGCAAATTGACGGACAGGACTATCTTATGAAAGAAAAGGTTATGTCCTATGATGTGGTGACGGATGATAAAATCACGCTTATGGACGCATTGATTGTAGAAGATAGTATGTTTGATGCTTTGTGTAAAAAAGACAGTACGCAGTGCTATTGGAATGCAGTAATGGACAACAAGATAATCGAGAAAGAAGGCTTGATTAAAAGCTTCACAGATATCAATAAAGAACTGGCAAAAACAGGAATAGAGTATGAAAGCTATATGGAAAATATGGGAAGATATTTATTCTATATGGTGTCAGAAACGTATTTATCCGTTTATCTTGGAGTGGTATTTTTAATTATAGGCAATACGGCAATTGGCACACAGTTTCTTATGTACCAAAGAAAAACAGGAAAACGTTATCAGATTTTGTTTGCCCTTGGAGCAGATTTTGCAAAAGTTTCAAAGTCAGGGAGAGCACAGGTGTGTTGGTACTTTTTCCTTCCGGTAGCAGTGGCTGTTGTCAGCTCTGTTTTTGGAATTTGGGCAATGACAAATGGACTTCTGGCTTCTTATTATGAACAACAGCAGAGCAGTATGATTGTGATGTCCTTTGTTGTAGTAATTCTCATTGTTGTGGTAGAATGGGTATATATCAGAGCGGTGATGAAAAACAGTGATAGAAATATTCATACTTTATTAGAACGAAAAAGGGATGAATAGGAAAAGTGAGTGGGGTTTATGAGCAGAATTACCATAGTGGAAGATGATATTTTTATGAGAGAGGAGCTGGCAGATATTCTGGAAAAGGAAGGCTATGAGGTCGTGCAAATTTGTGATTTTCAGAATGTTTATGAAGAAATTAAGAAAAGCAAACCGGCTCTTGTGCTTTTAGATATTAATTTGCCCAGAAAGTCAGGATTTGAAATCTGCAAACAATTAAAGGAAAAAAATCTGTGTCCGGTGATTATTCTTACTTCACGTACACAGATTGAAGATGAAATTCATGGGTTGAAGTTGGGAGCTGATGATTTTTTGACAAAGCCGTACCATAAGGGACGGCTTTTGGCACGTATAGAGAACGTTTTAGAACGATTTTCTGCTTTTGAAGGTATTTTAAAAGGAAATGGTTTCTACTTAGATAAAAATACTTATACACTTTATACAGAGAAATCTTCCAAGGTATTGCCGGAGAAAGAAGGAAAAATTCTGGAGGTGCTTTTGGAACATCCGGGAGAAATTGTTTCTAAAGAAGATTTATTTTTGAAAGTATGGGGAACGAAAATATATGTAGATGAAAATATTCTTCAGGTGAATATGACACGTTTGCGCAAAACATTGGGTATGTTAGGATTAGGAGACATTGTACATACAGTTCGGGGAAGGGGGTATCTCTGGAATGGAAGGAGATAGAAAAAGAAAATGGCAGACAGCAGGAGAAGTATGGAAGGAAAACACATGGTTTTTTGCTGCTCTGCTGTTTTTCGAGTGCTTTTGTTTTTTTTGCCTCTGGTTGATGGATAATAGAAAAAGTGTAAAACTGGCGGCAGTATTTGTGCTTTTTACAGGTGTTATTTGCGCATTTCTTTTTATAAATAGGATGAAAAGGAAAAATAAAAAATACTTCTATTTTCAAGAACTTTTAAGTGATAGCAATAATTTGAGTAAGGAATTAAAAGAAGATGTATTATCCTTTGAAGAAAAGTGGATAATAGAAAAATTAAGAGAAAAAATAGAAAATATTGAGGCAGAGAAGAAAGGGATGCTTTTGGCACTGCGACAACAGCAAGAATATGTGGAGACATGGGTGCATGAAATAAAGACACCTATATCTTGGCTTACTTTGCTGTTAGAAAATCGTGAGGACGAAATGAGTCCCGGAGTTTATCAGAAGTTTCAATATATGAATGTACAGTTACAGGAATATGTGTCACAAATTTTATATTTTTCCCGTTTATCCTATGAGCATAAAAGAGAAATACTGGAATGGGTAAAAATACCGGATTGTATCGATTATGTGTTGGAGGAATATGAATATTTATTAGCAGAGAATAGAATAGAAATTGTGAAGAATTTAAAAATCGAAGAAATTTTTACAGACAGGAAGAACTTAGAGTTTATATTATCTCAGGCTGTGAGTAATAGCATTCAATATAGAAAAGAAGAAAAAGGGAAAATTATTTTTTCGGTTTATGAGAGTGAGGAAAAGATTTATTTTTGTATAGAAGATAATGGAAAAGGTGTTTTAGAAGCGGATTTGCCTTTTGTTTTTGAAAAGGGGTTTACAGGAAGAAATGGGCAGGAAAATAAAAAATCTACAGGAATAGGATTATATCTTGTAAAAAAACTTATAGAAAATATGAAGCTTCAATGTAGTGCTGAAAACAGAGAAACAGGGGGATTTCGACTGATTATAGAATTTCCGAAAGTGGAAAAGGAGGAGTGTTTATGAAGGTGAACTTTATGACAAAAGAGGAATTTCTTACTTCTCCGGGGAAGTATCCTTATCAGAAATTTTTTATTAAAAGTCTGGAGGAAGCAGCGTATTGCAAAACAGAATTCTTTCCGGAGGGAATGTTTGGGATTTTAAAAATACCGGATAAGAAAAATCTTCAGGGAAAGTTTTTGATTGCAGCTTATTATATGTGGAAAGGCGAGGCACTCTTTCTGGATGAAGAGGGCATCATTTATCCTGTGCTGGAAAAACTAAAGAATACGGAGGACAAAGGCGAAGTACAGGAATTACAGATATTGTTGGCAGTCTTTAATGGGTTAATTGAAGATGAGGTGCCTTATTTACAAAAAATAGAGGAAAAGATTACAGAACTGGAGGATATTTTAATTGTCCAGCCGCCCAGAGATTTTCCACAGGTTTTAATGAGGTTTCGCAGAGCTATGACACGTCTTAATGGATTTTATGTGCAGCTTTTAGATATGATAGAAGAAATACAGGGGAATTTTGGCGAAGGGTTATCAGGGGAAGATGAAATAAGATGGAAAATGTTGGCAAGCCGTGTATCTCGTCTTCATGGATATACAGAAAATATTCGGGAAAATCTTTTGCAGCTTCACGAATTATATCAGGCACAGATTGATATTTCTCAGAATGAAATTATGACAATTTTAACTGTTGTAACTACGGTGTTTTTGCCGTTGTCGCTTCTGGCCGGTTGGTATGGTATGAATTTTCCTAATATGCCTCTTCTAAGATGGAAATATGGATATCTGACGGTGATTTTGCTTACGATTGGGATTATTGCAGTAGAGGTACGCTATTTCAGAAAAAAAGGATATTTGAAAAAACACAGGAAAATATAAAAGGCAATTCTTTTTTTGTAAATTCAGCGTAAATATAGAAAAAAGGCATTGGGAGTATATATGAAATTTTTGTTTTTTTTATCAGAGATAAGTATACCTTTAATATTATTCTATATTGTTGGATCTGGTATTCTTATGAAATGCCATGTGTACGAAGAATTTGTAAAAGGGGCGAAAGATGGGCTTTTAACAGTTGTTAAAATTTTACCTACTTTGATAGGGTTAATGGTGGCAGTGGGCGTACTTCGGGCATCAGGATTTTTGGATATGCTGGGACAGGTGTTGGGGAACTTTACAGCACAAATAGGGTTTCCGGCAGAGCTGGTTCCTCTTGCGGTTATCAGAATGTTTTCTTCCAGTGCGGCAACGGGGCTGGTTCTTGATATTTTTAAGGAATTTGGAACAGATTCCTATATTGGCTTAATTGCATCTATTATGATGTCCTGTACGGAAACAATTTTTTATACTATTTCTGTCTATTTTATAGCAGCAAAAGTAAATAAAACAAGATATACTGTTGCAGGAGCAATGTTGGCAACCATTGCAGGTATTGCTGTCAGTATATTTTTAGCTGGTAACATGTAAAATTTTTCTGTGAAATTTCTGTCAAATATGTTAAACTAAAAAGAAACAGTAGATGAAATGTAGGTAAAAAGATGCGAGAAATAGATAAGAAAAAGATAGGAAAAGCGTTGCTTATTTTACTGAAGGTTGTGATGGCAATTCCACTGGCAGCTATATTTATAGTAGTAAGAGGAATTCAATTTTTCTTAAAAATGTGTGGGGCGGTAGTTTCTTTTGTATGCATTGTTTCTGCAGTAATGTTGTCCATTGGAGTTTTAATTGAAATAGTATTGCAGATAAATGGAAATGGTCCGGGGATTCCGGCGATTATTCTGACAATGGCAATAGCAGGAGGGTTAGCGTATATTCCGGCTACAGGAGTTGCTATGGTAATGGTAGTACTTGAGGCTGTATGCAGTTGGATTTGGAAATGGTATATGGGAAATTCAGATAATTGGAAAGCTTTTTATAAAAGACCGGATTATCAATGGTCCGCCTTTGAGGGAGGATATAAAGGAAAAGATACAGATGATGCTGAATTTCATATTCATTATTTTAAAGGAATTAAAAGTCAGGAAGAATTGAAAAAACGCTATTATGCGCTTCTTCGAATTTATCATCCGGATAATAGTTTTGGCGAAGATGAAATTACCAGAAGCATTATGGAAGAATATGATTATTTGAAAAATAAGTTTCCAAAGGAAGAAAGTGTTTAAATATAAGTTGACAAGTACAGGGAAAAAGTTATAATTGAAGATAATGAATATTTCAAAAGTGGAGGATTTCAAAATGAAAGTATTAGTAGAGACATCTGCAAGACACGTACATTTATCTCAGGAGCATTTAGAAGTTCTGTTCGGTAAAGGACATGAATTAACAGTGAAAAAAATGTTAAGCCAGCCAGGACAGTTCGCATGTGAAGAAAAAGTTGAAGTAATCGGAACAAAAGGTAGCCTGAAAATGTCTGTTTTAGGACCTGTAAGAAAAGATACACAGGTAGAAGTTTCTTTAACAGATGCAAGAAGCATCGGTGTGGTTGCTCCAATTCGTGAATCCGGAGATATTAAAGACTCAGGAGCATGTAAGATTGTTGGACCGGCAGGTGAAGTTGAATTAACAGAAGGTGTAATCGCTGCAAAACGTCACGTACACATGACACCGGAAGATGCTGAAAAAGCAGGTGTAGCTGACAAGCAGATCGTTGATTTAGCTATTGAATCTCCAAACGGAAGATCTTTAACATTTGGTGATGTAGTTGTTCGTGTAAGTGCATCTTATGCAACTGCAGCTCACATTGATACAGACGAAGCAAACGCTTTAGCACCGGGTAAAGAATGCTTCGGAGAAATGATTATTAAATAATTAAATTTTAGGACAGGGCATCGGCAAAAATTACCGATGCCTTTTTGTATTTCTTTTATTTATCTGGAATTTGTCGTCCTTCGTGGTTTAAGTGGTAATTGTCTCTATAAATCAGTTGAGAAATAGGTACGAATTCATATCCTTTATCCTGTAAGGTGGTGATTAGTGTATCAAGAGCGTCTTTTGTATATTTGGCGCCGTTATGGCACAGGATAATGCTTCCGTTTCCAAGGGCTTTGTGTCCTGTCACACGTTTTACAATATCTTCAGCTCCATAATCTTTCCAATCCAGAGAATCTACATCCCATTGAATAGGATAATAATTATTTTCTCTGGCATTTTGGACAACCTGATTATCGTAGTCGCCGTAAGGAGGACGGAATAAAAACATATCAAATCCGGTCAGTTCTTTTACTTTATTATGTACAGTCATTAATTCCTTTGTTTTTTCTTCATTGCTTAGTTGAGGCATGTGTTTGTGATTTTCGCTGTGGTTTCCTAAATCATGTCCGGCTTCATAAATTTTCTTTACATCTTCAGGATAGCTTTCCACCCATCCACCTGTCATGAAAAAAGTTGCTTTTACATTATGGTTTGCCAGAATATCTAAAATGGTCTGTGTGTCTTCATTGCCCCAAGCGGCATCAAAGCTGATGGAAATTTGAGGCTTTTCCGTTTCTACGCAGTAAATAGGAAGTTCCTTACCTCCAACTGTGTTGCTCACAGAAATTATATCAGGAAGTATGGACACAGCAGAAAAGACCAGAAGTCCGGCAAAGGCCAGTAAAAATATGGTGTTTAAAAAGCGTTTCAACAATTGGGACCTCCTTAAAATCTGTTTATTTCTATTGTATTAAAAAGAAATGTAAAAAGAACCAAAGGAGAGAAACACTGGGAACTGTGCCACTTAGTTGACATTAAGGAAAGACCTTAGTATACTTAAGAAATATAGAATGTGAGGGATAGAATTTGAGCAAAATTAATGTGCATCTTTTAGGAAGACCCTATGTAGAAGTAGATGGAGAAAGAATAAACTTTCCATATAAAAAAGCAGAAGGCTTTTTTTACTATTTATGTGTGAAAAAGAACGCAACAAGAGAAGAGATTATTTATGTTCTTTGGGGTGCGGATAATGAAAATGTGGGACGAAAAAATCTGAGGGAAGCAGTTTATCAGATAAAGAAATTACTGGGAAAAGAAATTCTGGTTACAGCGGGACATACCAGTATTTCTTTAAACCAGGAATGTATGCCAGAGATAGATTGGGATTTCATTACAGAGGAAAATATATTAGAGCATGAAGAAGAGGGCTTTTTATCACATTTTCATATTAAGAATAGTTATGAATTTGAGGAGTGGATTGAGTCCATGCAGGATCAATATGACCAGTCCTTTTTGAAGTGCGCCCGAAAACGCCTTCATGATGCGAATGCTGTAAAGGATATGGCTCAGATACAAAAATACAGCAATATTCTTTTAAAACATGATTCCTATAATGAGAAACTGTATCAGGAAATTATGGAAATTTATGCATCCAGTGGAAATTATAATATGGCAATCAAACTGTATTATGATTTGGAAAAAGTTTTAGATGAAGAATTGGGAGTAGAGCCTTCCGGTGAGATTACAGAGCTGTTTCATAGGATTTTTAATGTAAAAGGAAATGTGGCGGTAGATAATGGAAGTTGGAATTTACCTTTTACAGGAAGAACGGAAGAAATTTATCGCATCAGTGAATGTATGGTAGGTACCGGAAAATGGGAAAATCCTCAATGTGTTGCTATTAGCGGAGAAGAGGGCGTGGGGAAATCAGCTCTTTTAGATAAGGCAAAACAGATGGTACGAGGATATCAGATGATACCTTTAAATGCAGCTTGTTATCGTGATGAGTCCGATTTCTTTCTTCGTCCTTGGAATGATATCTTTTGGGAAATTGAACAGTGTGTAGAGAATGGCATTTTGGAAAAGGAAATCGTAGAAGATGAAAAAGGCCAGATAAAAAGAATCTTAAAAGGCGTTTTAACAGAAGGTGAGGAAAAAATGGGCAGACTGACGTATCAGATTTTAGAGCAGTCTGTTTTGGAAATGTTCAGAAGAATTGTCGAACGGCATAAAGTAGTTCTGTTTTTCGATGATATTCAATGGCTGGATAAAATGAGTTTTCAGCTTCTTAATCGTATTTTGCTTACTATAGGTACAGATAAAATATTACTTATGTGTACTTTTAATCAAGATAATGACACAGAAGTTATGGAAGCTTTAGAGAAATTGGTGAAGAACGATTGTCTTCAGGTGATTAATCTTCATTCTTTTACCAGAGAGGAAACAAATGAAATTCTCCATCGTCATCTGCCTCAGCTTGATCAGGAACTTAAGAAAAAGGAAAATATTTATCAGATGACAGATGGAAATGCTTTCTTTTTAATGGAATTAATGAATTTAATTAAAGAAAAGGGATACACTCTGGAAATATCTCCAAAGACAACAAACCTTATAAAGGCAAGGCTTGCAGGGCTGCCAGACATAGAAACAGAAGTTTTATACTGTATGTCGTTGTTCCCGGAAAAGATAAGTATAGAAGAACTGGAATTTCTTCTTCCTGAACTTGACCGGCTGACCCTCATCCGTATTTTAGAGAAACTTCAGGAACGCCGTTTGATTAAAGAAATTTTAGTCGGATGGAATATTTATTATAAATTTGTTCATCGAATATTCCGAGAATATTTGTACGAGCATCAGAGTATGGGGAAAAGACGAATGTACCATCAGATGCTTGCACAATATTATGAAAAGCAGGCAGAGGCAAAGCAAAATTTTTCCTGTCTTCCAATGATCATTCACCACTATGAGAGATGCTGTAATCAGGTGAAAACTTATGAATACAAGATTAAATATCTGAAGGAATACTATACGATTGTTAATGAAAACTTTCCTGTCCTTCATTGGGAGATGGAATACGGCGATGACGAATACGGCGTGACAAAGGGAGCTGAGGAAATGCTTGCTTTAGCAGAAGAAGTAATTCGTCTGGAAGAAAACTCTCATCAGGCACAGGAAATGAAAATGGAAATGTATTATGTAAAAGGGCGTTATAAAATTGCCATGGGAGAATATGATACAGGTATTCAGTGCATTACAGAAAGTATGCAGTTGGCAGAAAAATTGGATGAAAAAAAGATGCTCCTTAATAATTTCAAGCAAATGATTTTTTATGGCATCCAGGTAGAAGACTTTGTACAGGTAGAAGAATATGTTCAGAAGGGGTTGTGCTATCTCCAAAAAGAAGAAAGGACAACAGAAGAACGAGGTGTATTTATGCGGCTGTTGGGTTGTTACTTCCTTCATAATGGGGAGTATACAAAGGCAGAAAAGACATTGATTGAAGCCATGAAAATCTTTCGGGAATGTGCAAAGGGAAAAGAACACTTTAATATGAGTATTGCTGCCTGTCAGGGATATCTGGGAGAATTAAGCCGCTGTCAAGGCGATTTGGAAATGGCAGTAGTGTATTATGAGCGAGCTATTGAAATGGGCAAAGGAAAAGTTGTGACAAATGGATTAGGGCAATTTTATTCCGGAATGGGACAGATTTTATATCTTCAGAATAAAGATAAGGAAGCACAGCAATATCTGGAAAAAGCAATTGCCTGTCTGAAACGTCACGGGTATTACTGGGGGCTGGAAAGAGCTCAGATTTATATGGCAATGCTTTTAAAACGGCAGAATTGTCTTGAGGAAGCAAAGGCTTATTATAAGGAAAGTATGAAGATATCTGAGAAAATAAAGAACCCGACAACAATAGAGCTGCTTAGGGAATTTGAAAGGAATATGTAGATAAATACAAGAACTTTTGAAAACGTCTAAAAAGAGATTATGCAAAATGACATTTATTGACGCTTTTTTGACACCTATAATGTATAATTTCACATATAATATAAAGAGGAAAAGAGGGTGCGATATGAGTAATATTATAATTACTGGTAAAGACTTAACACTGGAACAAATTGCTGCAATCTGTAGAGGACATGCGAAAATTGAACTTGCAGAAGAAGCAAAGCAGAACATCATCGAATCCAGAAAGGTAGTAGATGACTTAGTTGCGGAAGAAAAGGTTGTATACGGAATTACTACTGGATTTGGTAAATTTAGTGATGTGGTGATTTCTCAGGATCAGTGTAAAGCACTTCAGAAAAATCTGATTATCACTCATGCAGTAGGTGCAGGAAATCCTTTCTCAGAAGACATTGCAAGAGGAATTATGCTTCTGAGAATTAATAACCTTGTAAAAGGATTTTCAGGTATCAGATTAGAAACAGTACAGACAATGGTGGATATGCTGAACAAAGGTGTTACAGCATTTATTCCAGAAAAAGGTTCTCTGGGAGCTTCCGGTGACCTTGCTCCATTATCTCACATGGTTCTGCCTATGTTAGGTCTTGGTATGGCTTATTATGAAGGTGAACTCCTTCCGGGTGCAGAAGCTATGAAACGTGCAGGTATTCCTACAATTGAATTATCTGCAAAAGAAGGTCTTGCATTAAACAATGGTACACAGGCTATGACATCAGCAGGTTCTCTTGCATTATATGATGCATTGAATTTACTGAAAGTAGCTGATATTGCAGATGCTCTTTGCTTCGAAGCACAGAATGGTGTTGTAGATGCATTAGATCACAGAGTACATGATGTTCGTCCACATTCCGGACAGTTAGCAACAGCCAGAAACTTGTTAAAACTTTTGGAAGGCAGCAAAAATACTACACGTCAGGGTGAAATCCGTGTACAGGACGCTTATTCCTTAAGATGTTCACCACAGATTCACGGTGCAAGTAAAGATGCAATTAACTATGTATTAGATAAAGTTAATATTGAAATCAATTCTGTTACAGATAACCCGATTATCTTTAAGGAAGACCGTGCAGGTATTTCAGGCGGTAACTTCCACGGTCAGCCAATGGCGTTAAGCTTTGACTTCCTTGGAATCGGTGTAGCCGAACTGGCAAACGTTTCTGAAAGACGTATTGAACGTCTGGTAAATCCGGCATACAGTGATTTACCTGCATTCTTAACACCACATGGCGGTGTTTGCTCAGGATTTATGATCGTACAGTATTCAGCAGCGGCATTAGTATCTGAAAATAAAGTATTGGCACATCCTGCTTCTGTTGATAGTATTCCTTCATCAGCAGGTCAGGAAGACCATGTATCTATGGGTACAATTGCAGCTAGAAAAGCTGGAGAGATTGCTAAGAACGTAAGACGTGTTCTTGCAATGGAATTGATGGTTGCATGTCAGGGTATTGATATGAGAGGCAATAAAGGTCTTGGTAAAGGTACACAGGCTGCTTATGACTTAGTTCGTAAACAGGTTGCTACTTTGGACGACGACCGTGAATTGTACGGAGATATCAACTACTGTGAAGAAATCATTGAAAATGGTTCTTTAATTAAAGCAGTAGAAGAAGCTATTGGCGGAGCAATCGAAACAAGATAATATAAAATTTTAGAGAGGGTGCGTTACGGCTGTGTTTGGAGAGGGACCCCTTTGCCAGTCGTAACTATCAAAAAAAGAGGGAGGTTTATTTTATGGAAAATTTGCTTAATCCTGTAGTAGTTGCGGTTGTACTTTTATGTGTACTCTGCTTACTGAAAATTAACGTACTTTTATCCATGCTGGTATCTCTGTTTGTAGCAGGTCTTGTTGGCGGTATGGGTGTTGCAGCTATTAAAGACTCTTTACTTGCCGGTCTTGGCGGAAACGGTGAAACAGCTCTTGCTTATGTTTTGTTAGGAACATTAGCAGCTTGTATGGCAACAACAGGTATCACAGAAATTTTATCAAAGAAAATTGCGAAAGTTGTAGGCGGTAATAAGTGGATTTTACTTTTAACATTACTTATTATTGCATGTTTATCACAGAACTTAATTCCAATTCATATTGCGTATATTCCAATTCTGGTTCCACCATTACTGGTACTTATGAACAAGATGAAATTGGATAGACGTGGTGTTGCATGTACCATCGCTTTTGGTCATAAAGCACCATACATTGCAGTTCCTTTCGGATTTGGTTTGATTTTCATGACAATTATTCGTGATAACATTAACCAGAACGTAAAAGAAGACTGGGGTTGGAATGTAACAGTTGGTGATATTACAGCTGTAAACTGGATTCTTGCAGTTGCTATGTTAATCGGTCTTGCAATCGCTGTATTTATTACATACAGAAAACCTCGAGAATATAAAGATATTCAGCTTGAAGGTGTAAAAGAAACCGGAGATTTAAAACTGGAATACAAACACTGGGTAGTATTAGCAGCATTAGTTATTGTAGTAGTTGCTCAGTTCGTATGGGATTCTCTTCCGGTAGCTGCTTTGGCAGGTCTGTTAGTAATTTTTGTATTCGGTGCTATTAAACCAAAAGATATTGATGCACAGTTCCAGGAAGGTGTTAAACTGATGGGCTTCATCGCATTCGTTATGTTAGTAGCAGGTGGATTTGCACAGGTATTAAAAGATACAGGTGCGGTAGAAGAACTTGTTAACAGCTCTGTAAACTTAATGAAGGGTAATACATGGGTTGCTGCTACAGTAATCACATTAATTGGTCTTCTGGTTACTATGGGTATCGGTACTTCTTTCGGTACAATTCCTGTACTTGCAGTATTATACGTTCCATTATGTCATCAGGTTGGATTTTCACCAGCAGCTACAATCGTTCTGATGTCTGCAGCAGCAGCTCTCGGCGATGCTGGTTCACCAGCTTCTGATACAACACTTGGACCTACATCTGGTCTGAATGCAGATGGTCAGCACGACCACATTTGGGATACTTGTGTACCGACATTCTTACACTTTAATATCCCATTAATGATTGCAGCAATTGTTGCAGCTCAGTTCTTATAAGATTGAGTCATGGATGTTCGAATAATCAGGGCACCCATCATAGTTTATATAAACAATAGATTTGCAATCATCTATTGGATGTCATGCGAAAAGAACCTGTTCCGGCGCCTGCGGAGCAGGTTCTTTTTGAATAAATAGGAAATTGTGTATATATAATAAAAAAATACAAAACTATACAAAATTACTCTGGAATATTTGGAAAGAGTATGTTATAATAAGCGAAGCGAAGATGAAAAGTCGTTCGCAGTATAATATGTATAAAATGAATCAAAATATGAAAACTAAAATTAATAGGAGGTATTGATTATGCAGAAATATGTATGTGAACCATGTGGTTATGTGTACGATCCAGAATTAGGAGATCCAGATAATGGAGTAGAACCGGGAACAGCATTTGCTGACCTTCCAGAAGATTGGGTATGCCCAATCTGTGGATTAGGAAAAGAAGAATTTGTTCCGGAAGAAGCATAATTTCATACAAAGTTAAAGATGAAGAAGCTGTTGCATTAAGCAATAATCAGGGATATTTCTACAATTTTAGGGAATTTGTCGAGCACGCTTTGAGATTATAAGCTCAAAGCCAACACAGACTGAGCGTAAAATGTATAAATATTCTCGATATATACTTAAAGCGACAGCTTTTTTGTGGTAGAATGTGTTGTACTAATGAAAACAGATGAGGAGGATATGAGATATGAAGTTTACAAAAATGCAGGGAATTGGAAATGATTATGTTTATGTCAATTGTTTTCACGAGAATATAGAAAATCCTTCCGAGGTATCCAGAAGGATTAGTGACAGACATTTTGGGATTGGTTCTGATGGATTAATCTTGATTAAACCTTCCAAGAAAGCAGATTTTGAAATGGAAATGTATAATGCTGATGGAAGTCAGGGAGCAATGTGCGGAAATGGTATGCGCTGTGTGGGAAAATATGTGTATGATTATGGTCTTACAGATAAAACACGTATTTCTGTAGATACAAAGAGTGGTATTAAGTATCTGGATTTAACAGTAGAAAATAAAAAAGTAAAATTGGTCCGTGTAAATATGGGAGCTCCTGTACTGGAAGCAAAAGCAATTCCAATGATTTATGAAGGAGAAAATGTGATTAGTCAGCCATTTAACGTGGGACAGGATATTTATGAGATAACAGCCGTGTCTATGGGAAATCCTCATGCTGTGGTATATGTAGAGAATGTGAAAAATCTGCCTTTGGAAGAAATCGGGCCGAAATTTGAAAAGCATACTGCATTTCCGGAAAGTGTAAATACAGAGTTTGTCCGTGTGATTGACAGAAAAACTTTAGAAATGCGTGTCTGGGAAAGAGGAAGCGGTGAAACTCTGGCATGTGGAACAGGAGCTTGTGCTGTGGCAGTAGCGTCTGTTTTAAATGGATATACAGAGGATGAGGTAACGGTGAGACTTCTGGGAGGAGATTTGAAAATTTTCTGGGACAGAGCAGAAAATCTTGTGTATATGACAGGACCTGCAGAGATTGTATTTGAAGGTGAAATAGAAATTTAGGAAAAGGATTGAAAAGAGAATGATTTTTACAAGAAGGATGAGTCTTGAGGATAAGAGATTTTATTCTCACGTATTTCGTCTGGTTACGCCTATGGCAGTGCAGAACCTGATTAATGTAGGGGTGACTTCCACAGACGTTATTATGTTGGGAAAAGTAGGGGAGACTGCTTTGTCAGGAGTATCTTTGGCAAATCAGATTTATTTTATTTTATCTCTGCTCTATTTTGGACTGACTTCCGGTGCCTGTGTCCTTACTGCACAGTACTGGGGGAAGAAAGATACGAGAACTATTGAAAAGGTAATGGGAATGTCCTTTCGGATTTCCGTTTTGGCGGGAATTGTGTTTGCGGCGGCAGCATTTTTCTTCCCATATCAATTAATGCGTATTTTTACAACAGATGAAGCTGTGATAGCGGCAGGTATCAGCTATTTAAAGATTGTGGCATTTTCTTATGTGCTATCTGCGTTTACAAATGTGTATTTAAATATTATACGAAGTATTGAGCAGGTTGTGATTGCAACAATTGTCTATGGAACTTCTCTTGCAGCAAACATTGTTTTAAATGCAATTTTTATTTTTGGGCTTTTTGGAGCACCGGCTATGGGAGCGGCAGGAGCAGCACTTGGAACGCTTTGTTCTCGTGCCATTGAAGTGGTTATTGTGGTCTTTTATGCAGTGCGTATTAATCATGTGGTGAAAATTCGTTTTAAAGACTGGTTTGTAAAGGATAAAACTCTTACAAAGGACTTCTTTACTTACGCTTTTCCGGTACTCTTAAATGAGATTGCATGGGGAGCAGGCATGGCAGCAATTTCAGCAATTGTAGGCCATTTGGGAAGTTCTGCGGTGGCTGCTCATTCTGTAGCGCAGGTTTGCAGACAGCTTTCCATGGTAATAGGTTTTGGTATTTCCAGTGCAACGGCAATTATGATTGGAAAAGCGATTGGAGAGAAAAAAGAAGAACTGGCGAGAGAATACGGAAGAAAATTTGTCAAGATTGCTATTGTATGCGGTATTGGCGGAGGACTGCTTATATTAGCAATTTCTCCATTTGTACGGAGTATGCTGAATCTGACACCTTTAGCAAAGAGCTATTTAACTGCTATGATGTTTATTATGTCTTATTATGTAGTAGGGCAGTCGATTAATACTACATTGATTGTAGGAGTGTTCCGTGCCGGTGGTGATACAAGATTTGGACTTGTTTTGGATGTAGGTGTTATGTGGCTGTGCTCTATTTTAGGAGCGGCAGTAGGAGCTTTTGTCATTGGAATTCCAATGCCCTGGGTGTATATTTTACTGTGTAGTGATGAAATTATTAAGATACCGTTTTCCATATATCGATATAGAACCTATAAATGGTTAAATAATGTAACACGATAAAAAATAGGAGGGAAACCTCTTATTTTTTGTTTCATAGGAATTGCGTCCTATGAAACAAAAATGCTCCGCAAGGATGCGCAGCTCGCGGAAATGAAATCATCACTTTGTGAACCGCTCGCGCGCGGAGATTGCGCAACAACGCAATCTTTTTTATCAAATGCTCTTGACAAAAAGAAAATTGTGCACTTTGGATAATGTAAAATCAAGTTTAGTTTCCATAACTTCAAAAAACCATGTTTTTCCTTGAAAAGTAAAAAAATTTTTATCATTTACAGGGGGTTCAAACTATGTTAAACAGTGGATTTAAAAAGGAAAATGGAGATAAATAGTATAGAATTGTGCAATATTTACCCTTTCTTTCCAGAGGAAAAAATGGTATACTGTGGAATACAAAATGTTGTAAAAACAAAAGCGGAAAAATATTATGAAATACCAGATATAGTGTTATAAAAGTTTATGAGGTGAAAGTGATGATGTATGTAATTAAGAAAGACGGAACAAAAGAGGATTTCAATATTCAGAAAATTGTTTGTGCGGTGAATAAATCTGCATCCAGAATTATGTATGATTTTAAAAAAGATGAGATTGATTTCCTTTGTGAATATGCCGAAGAAAAAGCACAGTCTTTAAATAAAGAAGAAATTTCTATTCAGGATATGCACAATATTGTAGAGGGAGCGCTGGAAAAGGTAAATCCTGCAGTTGCTAAAAGTTATCGTGATTATCGTAATTACAAACATGATTTTATTCACATGATGGATGAAGTTTATACAAAGAGCCAGTCTATTCGATACATAGGAGATAAGAGTAACGCAAATACGGACAGTGCACTTGTTGCTACAAAGAGAAGTCTTATTTTCAATGAATTAAATAAAGAATTATATCGTAAATTTTTTATGACCAGAAATGAACTCCAGGCATGCAAAGACGGATATATTTATATTCACGATCAGTCTGCACGTCTTGATACTATGAATTGTTGTCTGTTTGACGTGGCAAATGTATTAAGAGGCGGATTTGAAATGGGTAATGTATGGTATAATGAGCCAAAGACACTGGATACTGCTTTTGATGTTATGGGAGATATTATTCTGAGCACAGCAGCACAGCAGTATGGTGGCTTTACTGTACCCGAAGTAGATAAAATTCTTGCCCCTTATGCAGAAAAAAGTTATCACAAATATTGTGAGGAATTTTTAAAATATGTAGAGCCTGACTGGGCACCGGCAAAAGAGAGAGCGCATCAGTATGCTATGGACAAAGTTCGCCGTGATTTTGAACAGGGATGGCAGGGAATAGAATATAAGCTAAATACCGTTGGTTCTTCCAGAGGTGATTATCCTTTTGTAACAGTGACATTAGGACTTGGAATGGAACGTTTTGAGAAAATGTGCAGTATTTCTCTTTTAGAAGTACATAAAGAAGGACAGGGAAAGGAAGGTCATAAAAAGCCTGTGCTGTTTCCTAAAATTGTATTTTTATATGATGAGAACATTCATGGAGAAGGGAAAGAGGGAGAAGATGTCTTTGAAGCAGGAATTGCTTGTTCTGCCAAGACCATGTATCCTGACTGGCTGTCTTTAAGCGGTAAAGGCTATATATCCAGTATGTATAAACGATACAAAAAGGTAATCAGTCCTATGGGATGCAGAGCGTTTTTAAGTCCTTGGTATGAAAGAGGTGGTATGACACCTGCAGATGATAACGATGTTCCTGTATTTGTAGGAAGATTTAATGTGGGTGCAGTTAGCCTTCATCTGCCTATGATTTTGGCAAAGGCACGTTCAGAGGATAAAGATTTTTATGAAGTTCTCGACTTTTATCTGGAAATGATTCGTAATCTTCACATTCGTACTTATGATTATTTAGGAGAAATGAAGGCATCTACAAATCCTCTTGCTTACTGTGAAGGAGGTTTTTATGGTGGGAATTTAAAACCTTCTGATAAGATTAAACCATTGTTAAAGCCTATGACAGCATCTTTTGGCATTACAGCTTTAAATGAACTTCAGGAACTGTATAATGGAAAATCGATTCGTGAAGATGGAAAGTTTGCATTGGAAGTACTTCAGTATATCAATAAAAAAGTAGAACAGTATAAGAAAGAAGACGGTAATCTATATGCAATTTACGGAACACCGGCAGAAAGTCTTTGCGGATTACAGGTAGAGCAGTTTAGAAAAAAATATGGTATTGTGGAAGGTGTTTCTGACAGACCTTATGTAAGCAACAGTTTTCATTGTCACGTAACAGAAGATATTACGCCGATTGAAAAACAGGATTGTGAAGGCAGATTTTGGGAGCTTTGTAACGGGGGAAAAATACAGTATGTACGTTATCCTATTGGTTATAACGTAGATGCAATTCGTGCATTAGTCAGACGGGCTATGGATTTAGGATATTACGAAGGAGTAAACCTTTCCCTTGCATATTGTGATGATTGTGGACATGAAGAATTAGAAATGGATGTATGTCCGGTATGCGGTTCTACCAATTTAACAAAGATTGACAGAATGAATGGTTATCTGTCCTACAGCCGTGTGCATGGAGATACTCGATTAAACACAGCGAAGATGGCTGAAATTGCAGAGCGCAAATCCATGTAAAAGCTGAAAAAGAAACAGTTTATAAGATTTTTTACGAAAGAGGAGATATCACGAAATGGCGTTTTGCTGGATTTGCTGAATATCTTCTTTTTTCTATCTTTTTGTGATGTTTCTAAAATATCTTGTTCCATTTTAGAAAAAATTGTGATACCATATTTTTTGATTTTATAAAAATTTTAGGAAAACAGAGGGATAAAAAGTATGGAATCGTATGGATATTTGTTGGACTTGGCACTTATTCTGCTGAGTACAAAAGTATTTGGTCTTATTACAAGAAGGGTAAAACTGCCTCAGGTAGTGGGTGCTCTTTTAGCAGGTTTGATTTTAGGACCAGCGTGTATAGGCATACTGCATCAGACAGATTTTATTTATCAGGTTTCTGAAATCGGTGTGATTGTTTTAATGTTCTGTGCCGGCTTAGAGACAGATATTGACGAATTAAAGAAAAGCGGAAAGGCATCTTTTGTTATTGCGTTACTAGGTGTTATTGTTCCGTTACTGGGTGGATTTGCAGTGGCGGCATATTTTAACAGACCTGGTATGATAGAACCGACAGCTGATGTAAATGTGATTTTACAGAATGTATTTATTGGTGTTATTCTTACCGCTACATCTGTAAGTATTTCTGTTGAAACTTTAAAAGAGATGGGAAAACTGAATACAAAAGCAGGTAATGCTATTTTGGGAGCTGCTATTATTGACGATATTTTGGGTATTGTGGCATTGACAATTATTACCAGTTTAGCGGATTCATCTGTGAATGTTGCAATGGTATTTATTAAGATTATCGGATTCTTTATCTTTGTAGGAGTAGGCGGATATCTCCTTCATGTTGTTTTTCAGAAATGGGTGAAAGGATATGAAAGAGATTTACAGCGTTTTGTTATTTTAGCATTTGTAATTTGTTTATTGTTTTCCTACTGTGCAGAGGAGTTCTTTGGAGTAGCAGATATTACAGGTGCATTCTTTGCGGGACTGATTATTACAAAAACAACTCATACGAATTATATTGCAAGACGATTTGGAATTTTATCCTATATCCTTTTATCACCGGTATTTTTTGCCAATATTGGTTTACAGGTAAATCTTCCAAGTATGAGTCCAATGATTATAGGCTTTGCAGTTGCGTTAGTAGTAATTGCAGTACTTACGAAGGTAGTGGGATGCGGTGTAGGTGCAAAACTCTGTAAATACAGTAATAAAGACTGTATACGCATTGGTGCAGGTATGGTTTCCAGAGGTGAGGTTGCTTTGATTGTAGCAGCAAAAGGAAATGCAATTGGGCTTATTTCTGCTGACTTAATGGGACCTATTGTAATTGTAGTAGTGATTACTACAATTATTTCGCCCATTCTTTTAAAAATGACTTTCAGCGAAAAAGACAATAAAGATGAAAGCGGCGATTTTGTGGAAAGTGATTTAATGAGACAGTTGAAAGAATATGACCAGGAAATGGAAAAAGAGCAGGCTCGATACGTGACAATAAAAGATAAAAAATAAAAAGGAGGGAGTTGTGGCATTAAGTTTTAATGCGCAACTCTCCTTTGTTAGAAGGAGAAAAGAATGGCAACAATTTATTTAACAGCAGTAAATGCAAAATACATACATTCAAATTTGGCAGTATACAGTATGAAATCCTATTGCAAAGAATATGAGAAATATGTGGAAATAGGGGAATATACAATCAATCAGCAAAAAGATGAAATTTTAAAGAGTATTTATAAGAAACAGCCGGATATTTTGTGTTTTTCCTGCTATATATGGAATATTTCTTTTGTGAAGGAGCTTATACGTGACTTGAAGAAAATTTTGCCCAAAACCATTATTTGGGCGGGGGGTCCTGAGGTTTCTTATGACGCAGAAAAATTTTTACAAGAAATGTGGGAAGTTACCGGAGTGATATGCGGAGAAGGAGAGGATACTTTTCTGGAACTGGTGAAACATTATGTGAATGGAGAAAAGGAAAATGGTTTGTCAGATATTAAGGGGATTGTATTTCGAAGAAATGGAGAGATTGTGAGAAATTCTTTCCGTGAAATTATGGATATGGATAAGCTGGTGTTTCCATATAAAAATATTTCTCTGTTTGAACATAAAATTATTTATTATGAAAGCAGTAGAGGATGTCCTTTTTCCTGTAGTTATTGTTTATCATCTATTGATAAGAAGCTGAGATTTCGCAGCCTTTCTTTGGTAAAGAAGGAATTGCAGTTCTTTCTTGATGCAAAAGTTCCACAGGTAAAGTTCGTGGATAGAACCTTTAATTGCAAAAAAGAACATGCTCTTGAAATTTGGAATTATATTCAGCAGCATGATAATGGGATAACAAATTTTCATTTTGAAATTGCAGCAGATTTGCTTACCGATGAAGAAATTCAGCTTATTCAAACCATGCGTCCGGGACTTATTCAGTTGGAAATCGGAGTGCAGTCTACGAATCCGCAAACTATTAAAGAAATCAGAAGAAAGACTAGTTTTGAGAAGATATCGGAAAAAGTAAGAAAGGTACAGGAAGGAAAAAATGTCCATCAGCATTTGGATTTGATTGCAGGACTTCCCCATGAAGGATATGAAAGTTTTGAAAAATCTTTCTGTGATGTGTATGCTTTACAGCCTCAGCAGCTTCAGCTTGGATTTTTAAAATTGTTAAAAGGTTCTTATATGTATGAGAAAGCCGAAGATTATGAATGTGTATGTAAAGGAAAAGAACCTTATGAAGTGTTGAAAACGAAATGGTTGTCTTATGGGGAGATTTGCAGATTAAAAGGAATTGAGGATATGGTAGAGGTATATTATAACAGTGGACAGTTTCGTCATACTATGAAAGCGATGGAAAGCCATTTTAGCAATGCCTTTTTTATGTATGAGGCGCTGGCTGATTTTTATGAACAAAAAGGATATTTGAATATCTCCCATTCCAGAATAAGAAGATATGAAATACTGATGGAATTTTTGGAAACACAGGAGGTGGGAAATCTTTCCTACTTTAAGGAACTGATGATTTTAGACCTCTATGCCAGAGAAAACTTAAAAACCAGACCGGTGTGGGCAGCAGACAGAAAACCGTATAAGGAAAAAATACAGGAATTTTACACAAAAGAAGCAGAAACACCGGAATTTTTACAGGATTATGCAGGGTATCAACCTAAGCAGTTAGAGAAAATGACACATTTGGAAGTGTTTTCTTATAATGTGCTGGAGGGAAAAGCGGAGAAAGGAATCTATCCTGTGCTGTTTGATTATAAGAACAGAAGTCCTCTGACTAATGATGCGGCTATACACGCAGTAATCTTGTAGAAACAGGAGGGTTTATGACAAAGAGAACAAAAGAAATTTTAGATAAATTGGATGAAGTTTATACAAGAGAGTACAAGTGCTATTTAAATCACGAAAATCCGGGGCAGCTTTTAATTGCTACTATGTTAAGCGCACAGTGCACAGATGCCAGAGTAAATATTGTGACTAAAGATTTGTTTGTGAAATATCCTGATATGAAGGCTTTTGCAGAAGCTGACTTAAAAGAATTGGAACAGGATATTAAGCCTACGGGTTTTTATCATAATAAGGCGAAGAATATTATCGGTTGTGCGCAGAGAATTTGCAAGGTATACGGTGGCGAAGTCCCCAGCCGATTAGAGGATCTGGTGAGCCTTCCAGGCGTGGGAAGAAAAACGGCAAATGTAATTCGAGGGAATATATTTCATGAGCCAAGTGTAGTAGTGGATACTCATGTGAAACGAATTTCAAAAAGACTGGGATTTACCAAAGAGGAAGATCCTGAAAAGATAGAGCAGGATTTGATGAAAGTGCTGCCAAGGGATCACTGGATACTTTATAATATTCAGATTATTACTTTTGGAAGAGAGATTTGTTTTGCTCGTTCACCAAAATGTGAAGAGTGTTTTTTAACGGAATATTGTAGGGAATATAAGGAAAAACAAAAGAAAAGCAGGAAAAAATCATGATGGAATATGTTGCACTAGATTTAGAAACCACAGGTTTAGAGCCTTCTAAAGATAGGATTATAGAAATTGGAGCTGTAAAGGTAAGAGATAGAGAAGTAATAGGCGAATATGGGACACTGATAAATCCTCAAATGGAAATTCCACAGCGAATTACAGAACTTACGGGAATTTCCAACGATATGGTGGAGGGGAAACCTTATATAACTCAAGTGTTGAGAGAATTACTGGATTTTTGTGAGGGACTACCTCTTTTAGGGCATAATTTGATGTTTGATTATAGTTTTGTGAAGCATCAGGCAGTAAATGCCGGGTTGGAATTTGAGAAAAAGGGAATGGATACTTTGAAATTGGCAAGAGTGCTTTTGCCTGAACTTCCAAGCAGAAGTTTACAAAACCTTCGTATACATTATGAGATTTCTCAAAAAGATGCACACAGAGCTCTGGAGGATGCCAGAACGACATATCTTTTATATGAAAGATTGCGAGAAGAGTTTGAAGAGAAACAGTCAAAACTTTTTGTACCAAATGAACTTATCTATAAAGTAAAGAAGCAAAGCCCTGTAACAGCAGCACAAAAACGCTACTTGCAGGATTTAATAAAATATCATAGAATAGAGCTGAATGTGGAAATTGACAGTCTTACAAAAAACGAGGCATCTCGAGAAATCGATAAGATATTGAGTACCTACGGGAAAATAATGAGGTAAAGAGATATGATGAATATGAAAAATTCAAAAAGGAATAGAATAGTTGCTGCAGTACTTGCCGGACTTATTATTTTGACAATGGTAATTCCTATAGCAATGTATGCTTTTTGATGATGCAGCAATGGAGGTCGGAACATGAAGATTGGAAAATTGCCGGAACCTGTGTTAATTCGCTCTGTTTTAAAGCAGGTGGGGCATCGCAGAAATGAAGTTTTAGTAGGGCCTGCCGTAGGACAGGACTGCGCAGTTATGGAACTTGGTGAGGGTGAGGTTTTTGTGCTGTCTTCTGATCCTATTACGGGAACCACCAAGGATATCGGAGGACACAGCGTACACATTACAGCAAATGATTTGGCGGCTTCCGGGGCAGAGCCGGTGGGAATTATGTTGACAATGCTTTTAACACCTGATACTGAGGAAGCACAGTTAAAAGAGATGATGCAGGATGTAGAAAAGACCTGTAAAGAGTTGAATATGGAAGTCTTAGGCGGCCATACAGAAGTTACAGATGTGGTAAAACAGACTTTAGTTTCTCTTACCGGTGTGGGTAAGATGAAAAAGGAAAAGGTGCTTACCACAGCTTCTGTAAAGCCGGGTGATGATATTGTAGTGACAAAATGGATTGGACTGGAAGGTACTTCTATCGCAGCAAAAGAAAAAGAAACATTGCTTTTGGAAAGTTTTGCACCTTCTTTTGTGGAAACTGCCAAAAAATTTGATCGATATCTGTCTGTAATTCCAGAGGCGAAAATTGCGGGTGAGTGGGGAGTATCTGCCATGCACGACATTACAGAGGGCGGTGTATTTGGTGCTCTGTGGGAAATGGGAAGCGGTTCCGGTGTAGGACTTGACATTGATTTAAGAGCAATTCCCATTCGCCAGGAAACTGTAGAAGTTTGTGAAGTATTGGGATTAAATCCGTATATTTTAATGTCCAGCGGTTCTATGATGATCGCTGCAAAAGATGGATACGGTTTGGTGAGAAAGTTAAAACAGGCAGGCATTGAGGCTGCTGTAGTAGGCAAAGCAACAGATGGAAATGACAGAATTTTAAGAAATGGTGAAGATACTCGTTATTTAGATAAACCACAGAGTGATGAATTATATAAAATTTATCAGTAGACGGAAGATATTTGGAGGAAAGAAAATTGGCAAAATTAAATATTGTATTGTTTGAGCCTGAGATTCCGGCAAATACAGGAAATATAGGGAGAACCTGTGTTGCAACCGGGACACGATTACATCTTATTGAACCTTTGGGATTTCAGTTAAATGAAAAAGCAATAAAACGAGCAGGAATGGATTACTGGAAAGATTTAGATGTAACAACATATATCAATTATCAAGACTTTTTAGATAAAAATCCCGGTGCCAAGATTTATATGGCAACTACAAAAGCACCGAAGACTTATGTGGACGTAGAATATGAAGAAGATTGCTACATTATGTTTGGAAAGGAAAGTGCAGGAATTCCGGAAGAAATTTTGCTGGAAAATCAGGAAACAGCTATTCGAATTCCAATGATTGGAGACATTCGTTCTTTAAATTTAAGCAATTCTGTTGCTATTGTGCTGTATGAGGCACTGCGTCAAAATAACTTTGACCACATGAGGTTGGAAGGTCATTTGACAAAATATGAATGGAAATAAAATTCTTTTATTAAATGATAAAGAGGCTGCCGCATAAAACATCGAAGGAGGAATATTTATACATTTTTTGCAAATTTGTTGAGCACATTTTGATATTACGAGTTCAAAGTGTGCGCAGACTGAGCTTAAAATGTATAAATATTCTGGTTTGCTGTTTTATATGACAGCCTTTAATTTTCACTAATACTTTTTTGAAGGGTGAAGATAAATTCTGTTCCCACACCTTCTGTACTGATGACATTAATATTCTGTTTATGTGAGTTGATAATTTCTTTAACAATGGCAAGTCCGAGCCCTGTACCTTTTCTGTCTTTTCCCCTTGAGCTATCAATTTTGTAAAAGCGGTCCCAGATTTTTGTAAGACTTTCTTTGGGAATCCCACATCCTGTATCCTTAACAGAAATAAAAATAGTTTCGTGCTTTAAAGTAGATTCTATTTTAATAATGGAGTCAGGAGAACTGAATTTAATGGCATTGTCAATAAGGTTATATAAAACTTGTTGAATTTGCCCCATATCAGCATGGACGAACAGCGTCTGTCCTGTAAGTAAAAGTTCAATAGAAATACGTTTATCGCGGCAAATTCCTTCAAAGGCTTCAGCAGTAGTTTTGATTGTACGATTAATGTCAAAATCGGAATACTCCAACTGCCGCCCTTTTTCATCCAGATTATTTAAAGTGAGCATACTTTGTGTCAATTTATAAAGTCGCTCTGTTTCATATACGACAATCTTTAAATATTTTTCCTGCATTTCAGGAGGAATTGTTCCATCTAAAATGGCCTCTGTATAACCTTTTATAGAGGTAAGAGGAGAGCGGAAATCATGAGATACATTGGAAATAAATTTTCGCTGATAATTTCCTGTCATGTCCAGCTCATCTGACATATAATTTAAAGCCATTGCCAAGTATCCCAGCTCATCTTCTTTATTCAAAGGAATATTATATTTTAGATTTCCGGATGCAAAAGCATTTGCACCTTGTATGATTTTTTTAAGCGGACGGTTAATCATAACATAAAAAACCGGAATAATAAGCATCATAATTCCCAGAAACAACAAAAATAAAAGATAGATAGTATCTAAAAGAGCATCCCGTTGTTTATACAGAACAGACATGGGAAGATGCATAGCAATGTAGCCTCTTACCTGCATATTTATGGTAACAGGAACCATGACACTTAATTGGTCTTCATGGAAATATCCGAAGAATTTTCCTATTTGATAATAAGAGCCGCTGGATTTTCCCGGATTAAAATTATTTAATGTGGGAAAATCTTCTGTAATGAATTTTTGAGAGGTATCCATTAGAATTTTTCCTTTTGGATTAATTAACCAAATTTCCTCTTTCTCATAAACAGAAGAACAAAGTGACTCATAAAATTCAGCAGGAGTGTCAATGTCCTGATAATATTTTATAGCACGCTGTCCTGCTATTTTAGACGCTTCCCTGTATAAACGTCCGCTGTATACACTTTCTACATGATCTTCTACTAAACCTGTACCTATTAGAGAAATTGTGGTAAATCCTAAAATACCGAGAAAAACCATAGCAGTTATAAATTTTGCAAAAAGGAATTTTTTCATTTGTTTTTGACCTCAAATTTATAGCCTATTCCCCATACAGTAGAAAGCGCCCAAGAAGGGTGATCTTTGATTTTTTCCCTGAGACGTTTAATATGCACATCCACAGTACGGGTATCGCCAATGTATTCATATCCCCAGATATGGTCTAAAAGCTGTTCTCTTGTAAATACCTGATTAGGGGAAGACGCCAAAAAGTAGAGAAGTTCTAATTCCTTTGGAGGCATATCCAGCTGTTTTCCATAATAGATTACAGAATAATTAGTTAGGTTAATTGCTAAGTCAGGATATTCCACATATTTTCCGGAAGGTTGTGTGGCCGGGGCGATGTTTGGCTGATATCGTCTTAATACAGCTTTTACTCTGGCAACCAGTTCTTTCGAGTCAAACGGTTTAATGATATAGTCATCTGCACCCAGTTCCAAACCTAATACTTTGTCAAAGATTTCTCCTTTGGCGGAAAGCATAATAATAGGAACATTGGATTTTTGACGGATTTCTCTGCATACTTGATAACCATCCATACCAGGAAGCATTAAGTCCAATAAGATGAGGTTTGGAGCAAAGGAGGAGAATGCATTTAAAGCTGCTTCTCCATCATTGACGATATGGGTATCAAAACATTCTTTTGTCAGATACAAAGAAATTAATTCAGCAATATTATTATCATCGTCTACGATCAGAATTTTCTGTTTAGTTACCATATATACTCCCCCTTATTTTTTAAATTCTACAATTGTAACACCGGCATCACCTTCACCGAATTCTGCCAGATGAAAATCTTTTACATATTTTAAGCGTTTTAAATAGTTATGCACGCCTTTTCGAAGTGCGCCGGTACCTTTTCCATGAACAATACGGACACTGTTTAAATGGGCCAGATAAGCGTCATCTAAATATTTATCCAATTCTGCAATGGCTTCGTCTACTGTTTTTCCCAGAAGATTGATTTCTGTACGGATAGAAGCAGATTTGCTCATACGTATTTTACCTGCACCGGTACGCTGCAATGATGGTGCAGTAATAACCGGCTCATCAATTAACTGTAAATCGGATAAATGTACTTTGGAACGAAGAATTCCCATTTGTACAAAAACCATTCCTTTTGCATCCGGTTTAGAACTTATAGTACCTTTTACATTCAGACTTAATACTTTTACAGCATCTCCCAGAGAAATATCTTTGGCAGTCAGTGTAGACTTTTTCTTTTCCGGTGTTTTAAGCGCCATTTTTTTGCCTGTCTGATCCATTTTTTTACGTAGTTCAGAACGCTTCTGCTCTAATTCTTTTGCAGACATAGACTCTTTTCCGGCTTTGTTGAAAATTTTCATGGTTTGGTCTGCATATTCTTTTGCTTCTCGCAAAATACGATGTGCTTCTTCATTGGCATCACGAAGAATACGTTCTTTTCGCTGTTCCAGTTTATCCTGTTTTTCTTCTAATTGGGTTTTCAGACTCTCAATTTCTGTTTTGTAACGGGCAATTTCGGCTTCCTCTGCTTCGATGGTTTTTCGGCTTTGCTCTAAGGTTGACAGGACATCTTCAAAAGACTCATCTTCCTGGCTGATTTGCTCTTTTGCTTTGTCGATAATATAAGAAGGCAGTCCAAGTTTTCCGGAAATTGCAAACGCATTACTTTTTCCGGGAATACCAATGAGCAGACGATAAGTAGGACGCAGAGTTTCTACATCAAATTCACAGGAAGCATTTTCGACTCCATGAGTGGAGAGTGCATATACTTTTAATTCGCTGTAGTGGGTGGTTGCCATAGTGCGTATTCCCTGTGCATGAAGATGAGATAAAATAGCAATGGCAAGAGCGGCACCTTCAGTAGGGTCTGTTCCTGCACCTAATTCGTCAAAAAGAACCAGAGAATCGCGATCTGCTTTTTCTATAAAACGTACAACATTTGTCATGTGAGAAGAAAACGTACTGAGGGACTGTTCAATGCTTTGCTCATCACCAATATCAGCGTAAACTTCTTTAAAAATACTGAGGCGTGAATTATCAAAGGCAGGAATGTGAAGTCCTGATTGTCCCATAAGAGTTAAAAGACCAATTGTTTTTAAGGAAACAGTTTTACCGCCGGTATTAGGACCTGTTACAACAAGAAGATCAAAATCTTCGCCCAGACGAACATCAATGGGAACGACTTTGTGTTTGTCAATCAGTGGATGGCGTGCTTTCTTTAAGTCAATAATTCCTTTTGTATTAAAGCGAGGCTCTGTAGCATTTTGAGATTTTGCTAAAAGAGCTCTGGCAAAAATAAAGTCAAGCTGTGTCATAACTTTCAAATTATCTTCAATAGCTTCCAGATTTTCAGCGGCATATTGACTTAGATTAGAAAGAATAATTTCAATTTCAGCCTGTTCCTTTACTTCCAGCTCTCTTAAATCATTATTCAGTTTTACAATAGCCATGGGTTCTACAAAAACAGTGGAACCTGTAGAAGACTGGTCGTGAATCATACCGGGAACTTGTCCTTTGTGCTCTGCTTTTACAGGAATACAGTAGCGACCGTTTCGCATTGTGACAACGGCGTCCTGCAAATAAGTTCTGGCAGAACCGCTGACATAAGAAGAAAGCTGACTGTGAATTTTATCATTGGTATTCTTCATAGAACGGCGGATTTGTTTTAATCCGGCACTGGCATCATCTGCAATTTCTTCTTCTGACAAAATGCAGCGGCGAATTTCCAAAGCCAGTGGTGTCAGTGGCTGAAGAATTTCAAACATATCATCTAAAGAATCTTGGTTTTCTTCTGCATTTTCACGTCTTGCATAGGCTTTCGCACGGTTGGTGTTTTCTAAAAGGCTGCAAAGAGATAACAGTTCTCCTGTTCCTAAGGTACTGCCAATTTCTAAACGTTTTAAAGAGCCCCTAATATCCTTGACACCTCCAAAGGAAAGAGAGCCTTTTTGATAAATCCTTGCTAATGCGTCAGCAGTTTCTTGCTGCATGACTTCAATTTCACTTAAATTATCCAAAGGGGTAAGATTTCGGCACAAATCTTTTCCACAGGAAGATGTGGCAAAATTTTCCAACATTTGAATAATTTTGCTATATTCTAAAGTTTTTAAAGCTTTTTCATTCATAAAAATCACCTTATTCAAAATCCATTATAGTTGATAAAACATCTCTATTAGAAAAAATAGGAAGTTATGTCCTATTTTACATTAAAATAAGAAGAAAGAAAAGGGACAGTATTAGAATTTTTTGTGTTATCTTCATGAAAAGTTCATAAACATTTGTTATAATAAAATATAGTCTTATGTGGAGTGAGGGACATGGAGCAGAAGAAAAATGAAAATTCTTATGAATTTCTAAAAGAAACAATCAAAGAAAAACCCATCGATAAAAAGAAAGAGGCGAAACATATCCTCAGAATTTTGGCAGCCGGTGGTCTTTTTGGCCTGGCAGCAACAGCAGTTTTTTCGCTGACAGCGCCGGAAATTACAAAAAATATAGAAAGAAAGCAAGAACAGTCGCAGATACAGTTTCCATCAGATACAAAAAACGGCGAGGAAAATACAAAAAATAATATAGCAGAAGAACAAAGCTCCGAAGCTGGTTCGCAACCGGCCGCAGAAGAACTTACACCAGAGAAGTATCAGAAATTGTTTGCAGATGTTTTTGCTACTGCCCAAGAAGCGGAAAAAGCTATGGTAAGGGTGAGAGGAAGTAAAAATGATGAAAAATGGTTTCAAACACCTTATGAAAGTGAAATTTCAGGTTTGTTGGTGGCAGAAAGTGGACAGGAACTTTTTGTACTGACAGAATATAGAATTGTAGAAAACGTAGACAGAATACAGGTCGTATTTTGTGACGGGACAGTTACAGATGCCAGATTTTTAAAAGGTGATACCAATACAGGATTTGTTATTTTAAAAATACCCAAAGCAGGTATATCGGCTGAGACAAAAGAAGCAATTACTATAGCACCATTAGGAGAGTCTTACACAGTAGCTCAAGGTGAACCTGTTCTTGCAATTGGAAGCCCTATGGGGTATAGTGACTCTGTTGGATATGGAATTATTACATCAACCTGTAACACTATAGCAAAAACAGATGCAGAATATAGTCTTTTAACTACAGATATTGCAGGCAGCAGCCTGGGAAGCGGAGTTTTGCTGAACTTAGAAGGTGAAGTGATTGGTTTGATTGCACAGTCTTTTGCCAGAGAAGATACGCAAAATCTTGTAACCGGACTGGGAGTTTCGGAAGTAAAAGAGATGATTCAAATTTTATCAGATGAAACAAAAGATATTATTTATATGGGTATCACAGGAAAAAGTATTACCACAGATATCTCTGAAAAGAAGGGGATACCGATTGGTGTTTTTGTAGAACAGGTAGAGGTGAATTCTCCGGCAATGCAGGTGGGAATTCAAAATGGTGATGTAATTATAGAGCTGAATGGTGAAAAAATAGAAACAGTAAAAGGTTACCAACAGCAGTTGAAATCCTGTAAAGCAGGAGAGACAATTAAAGTAAAAGCTATGCGTCAGGGAACAGAAGGATATGTAGAAGTGAACTTTGATGTGACGCTGCAGACTAGATAGGAAGGATAGGAAAATGAGATTTATCAGTGAACTTCATGAAGGGGAAAAACTTTCAGGGATTTATTTATGCAAACATAAACAGGCAGCAGTGACCAAGAATGGAAAATCTTATGAAAATGTAATTTTACAGGATAAGACGGGAACGATTGATGCCAAAATTTGGGAGCCGAATTCTCTTGGAATTGATGAGTTTGATGCTTTGGATTATATTGATGTAGTGGGAGATGTTACCAGTTTTCAGGGAAATCTTCAGGTGAGTATTAAAAGAGTCAGAAAAGCTTCTGAGGGAGAATACGAACCGGGAAATTATCTTCCTGTTAGTAATAAAAATATTGAAACAATGTATCAGGAACTTTTGGGAATGATTAATCAGGTGAAAAATCCGTATTTTCATCAGTTGCTGTTAGCATTCTTTAAAGAAGATGCAGCATTTGTTAAAACTTTTAAAGAAAATTCAGCAGCCAAGAGTGTACATCATGGTTTTATAGGCGGACTTTTAGAACATACCGTCAGCGTGGCAAATCTGTGTCTTTATTACTGTGGAACTTATAGTATTTTAAATAAAGATTTGCTCATTACTGCAGCCCTTCTTCATGATATTGGAAAGACAAAAGAACTCAGTGCATTTCCTATGAATGATTATACAGATGATGGACAGCTTTTAGGACATATTATGATTGGTGCAGAGATGATTCATGATAAGGCAAAGGAAATTCCGGATTTTCCGTATAAAATGGAAAATGAATTAAAACATTGTATTTTAGCACATCATGGAGAACTGGAATACGGCTCACCGAAAAAACCGGCACTTGCAGAAGCAGTTGCCCTTAATATGGCGGATAATACAGATGCAAAAATGGAAACTTTGACAGAAATTTTTGCGGCAGCGCCAAACCAGAAGGAATGGCTGGGATATAGTCGGTTGTTCGAGTCTAATTTTAGAAAATCAAGTTGCGAGTAATTTTAAAGCGGAGCTGTTGCATGGAGTTTTTCATGCAGCAACTCCTTCTTTTCAGATAGGAGAGTTTATGGAATTTAAAAAGAATGATTTGGTAACAGTAAAAATCGAAGATATGGGGTATGATGGCGAAGGAATTGGAAAGGCAGAGGGTTATACTCTGTTTATTAAAGACACAGTAATTGGTGATGTGGTAGAAGCTAAAATTATGAAAATGAAGAAAAATTATGGCTATGCAAGGCTTGTACGTGTGTTGGAGGCTTCCAAAGACAGAACTGAACCGAAATGTCCTGTGGCAAGAGCCTGCGGAGGTTGTCAGTTACAGTTTTTGGCTTATGAAAAACAGTTAGAATTTAAGAAAAATAAAGTTTTGGGAAATCTGGAGAGGATAGGAGGATTTTCTGATATTTCAGTCGAAAAAGTAATGGGAATGGAAAATCCATGGCGTTATCGAAACAAAGCCCAGTTTCCGGTAGGGAAAGATAAAGACGGAAATCTGATTACAGGGTTTTATGCGGGAAGGACACATTCTATTATTCCGAATACCAACTGTTATTTGGGAGTTGAGGTAAACGAAGAAATTTTAAATGCAGTGCTGGATTATATGAGAGAAAATCATGTTGAGCCTTATGATGAAGTTACCGGTAAAGGGCTTGTTCGTCATATTTTAATACGGTATGGGTTTAAAACAAAGGAAATCATGGTCTGCATTATTATAAATGGAAGGAAGATTCCCAATGCGGCAGGACTGGCAGAGAAGCTGAAAGATATTTCCGGAATGACAAGCATTACCTTAAATGTAAATACAAAGCGAAACAATGTGATTTTAGGAAATGAAATTCTGCCTTTATGGGGAAAAAATTATATTACAGATTATATTGGAGAGGTAAAATATCAGATTTCTCCTCTTTCGTTTTATCAGGTAAATCCGGTACAGACAGAAAAACTTTATGGTACAGCTCTGGAATACGCAGGACTTACAGGAAAAGAAACGGTCTGGGATTTATACTGCGGAATTGGTACGATTTCTCTGTTTTTAGCGCAGAAAGCAAAAAAAGTTTACGGTGTGGAAATCGTTCCGGCAGCTATTGAAGATGCAAGAAGAAATGCGGAGCTTAATGGTATTGAAAATGCGGAATTTTTTGTGGGAAAAGCAGAGGAAGTATTGCCTGCAAAATATGAAGAAGATGGTATATATGCAGATGTGATTGTAGTGGACCCTCCAAGAAAAGGTTGTGACGGAGCGCTGATTGAGACCATGTTGTCTATGAAACCGGAGAGAATTGTGTATGTAAGCTGTGACTCTGCTACCCTGGCGAGGGATTTGAAAATATTGTGTGAGAGAGAATACCAGGTGGAGAAAGTGGCTGTGTGCGATATGTTTCCGGGAAGTGTGCATGTGGAGACGGTTGTCAAGTTGGTTAGAAAACTCCGGATGCATATATCGACATTACTGTAGATATGGATGAGTTGGATTTGACCACTTCGGAAGCAAAGGCAGCTTATCAGAAAATTACAATACAGCTAAGTCGGAAAATGTAAGGCAGCCGCAGTGTCCGCCGGAGAAAGAAAAGTTGATTGAGGAAGCACTAAGACATTTTAAGTGTGTAGAACTTCTTTATCAGAAATAAAAACCAGATAGAACTTCTATAAATGAGATTCTGTATTTTGGAGAGGAATAAAACAAGGTTTTACTGAATGTTGTTAGCAGTGAACCTTGTTTTATTTTTTAAGAATTTTTGTATATGATAAATTAAAAATATATTTCAAAAGGAGTCGTTCATTCATGAACCGAATTGGCCCCTTCGTTGTGAGTAATACATATATTATTTGACTGGATGATAGAAATTAACTGGTTGTTTCTTTTTCAATTAGTGAAGCCGGTACCATGCTTTCATTATAATACTGCGCCTGTGCATTCCACAGTTCATAATATTTTCCGGTTTTATCGCTGATCAATTCCTCATGTGTTCCTTTCTGAACTACATTTCCCTCATGAAATACGGCAATTTCATCGCAAAATTTGCAAGAGGACAGGCGATGGGAAATATAAACGGTTGTTTTATCCGTTACAATGTCATTGAATTTACTGTAAATTTCTGCTTCTGCAACAGGATCTAAAGCAGCAGTTGGTTCATCTAAAATAATAAAAGGAGCATCTTTATAAAGGGCTCTTGCAATGGCAATTTTCTGGGCTTCGCCTCCGGATATCTGAATACCTTTTTCATCTAAATCTTTATAAAGATAGGTATTTAAACCTTTTGGCATAGATTGAAAGCGTGTTTCAAATCCGGCATTTTTTAAGCAGGATTTTGCCAGTTCAGAGTCATAGTGTGCAGCGCCGGCAACGTTTTCTCCCAGAGGCAGAGCCAATAGCTGAAAATCCTGAAAAACAACAGAAAAAATGTTGATATAATCGTTATATTTATACTTTCGAATATCAATTCCATTTAAAAAAATGTGTCCTTCTGTAGGATCATACAGGCGACATAAAAGTTTGATAAATGTAGTTTTTCCACTGCCGTTCATACCGACTACGGCAAGGCGTTTGCCTATTTGGAATTTTAAATTAATGTGCCGCACAGCCCATTGTTCTGTATCCGGATAGCGAAAAGAAACATCCCGAAATTCTACTTCGTATTTTCTGTCTGATCGCTTTTCCGTGGTGAGACTGCCTTGATACATAGGGTTTGGAATATCCAGAAATTTAAAATTAGATACTAAAAATTCGCCATTACTTTGTATACATCCTACTGTGGTAAGAAAGGCAGATACACCGCCGAAAAGCTGAGTAATTGCACCGATATATTGTGTGACGGAGCCTACTCCGAAAGCGCCTGCCCATGCTTTTAAACATACATACAGATATACAACGCCGGTTAAAATAACAGACATGCACTGAGAAAGTGCGTGTAAAAGTCCCATAGGTCCCATGGCGGACTTGGCAATATCAGAATGTGCGCTGAACATGGGGTATTCTGTCACTCGAGGAGTACATATATTTTCTTGCTGCTGATACATACGAAGGTCTGTTGCCCTTTTTTTATCATGACTCATAAAGCCGAAAAAATAGAAAAAACGATTGCCAAGACGCGCTTCTTGAGCATAATTGGTCATATATCTGTCACCTCTGGTTTTGCACATAGGAGAGAGAATTGCAATAAGCAGTAAAAGTATGAGAATTCCCACAGCAAAAAGAGGATGATTGATTGGTTCCAGCTCACTTCCTTTGGGGACTTTGGCTGCAAATAAACTGATGGACAGGCTAATTCCGCCAAGGATTTGGAACAATGCAGTAACCAGTTCTTCAAAAAAAAGAAGGGTTTTATAAATTCCCCATCCAGACCAGTATTTCGTCTGGATAATTTGAGAATATAAATCGAAAACAGTCTGCCGTTCTATGTCCTCATAATCTAAATGCAGCATTTTTTTCATATAGATTTCTCTGTCTATAGATTGAGCAGAGCTTTTTTCGTAATTGAGCCAATGCTTCAAAATGCTGTTTAACAGAGCGCAGAGTGAAGTACAGGTCAGAGTCAAAACAACCCATTTTGAAAGCACTTCCACATTCCGATTTCCGGAAAGCTCATTGATAATTTGAGCGGACAGAAAGATGGTTACATAAGGAGTTAATGCCTTTACTATAGAGGAAATGCCTGCTGAAAAAAAGAAACCGGGACAGAGCTTCCACCAGATTTTCCAAGCTCTTATATTCATTTTCCAAGCAGATTGCATAGTTGTTTTTTTACTCGTCACTTTGTATTCCCTCCTCTTTATAATATTGGCTTTGTATATCAAAAAGTTTAGCGTATTTGCCCTGTAATGCAATTAATTCTTCATGAGTTCCCTGTTCCTCAATGCGGCCTTTTTCCAAAAACAGAATGCGATGACAAAAGCGGGTAGAAGCAAGGCGATGAGAGATAAAAATGGATGTTTTATGGGAAGTCATTTCATTATATTTAAGATAAATATCATTTTCGGCAATAGGATCAAGAGCAGCAGTAGGCTCATCTAAGATGAGAACAGGAGCATTTTTATAAAGTGCTCTTGCCAGCATTAAACGCTGCATTTGTCCTCCGGAAAGTTCAATGCCATCTTCATAAACCTGCCTTCCGATAATGGTATTTATATTTTTAGGCAGGGAAGAAATCTTTTGAAAAAGACCTGCCTGTTCCAGACAATTCCAAACTTGTTTCTCATCAATATGTGTTGTTTGTTGAGCAATATTTTCAGCAACACTGGATTCTAAGACAGAAAAATCTTGAAATACAGCGGAAAATAATGTGTAATAATTTTGCCGATTGTATTGTCGAATATCTTTTCCATTCAGTAGAATTTGTCCTTCAGTGGGATCTAAAAATCCGCAAATCAGTTTCACCAGAGTGGTTTTTCCGGCGCCGTTTAAACCTACGACTGCAAGCTTTTCTCCGGCATGTACTGTAAGGTTAAGATTGTGAATGGTGTCTTGCTTTGCCTCAGGATAGCGGAAAGATACGTTTTCCAAGCGAAGCTCATAAGTAGAAAAATCGTCTTTGGAAATAGGTTTGCCTTCTTCAAAAAGGAAGGGTTCCGGATATTCTAAAAATTCCCTTACAGTGGATAAATCAAGACTGCATTTGTGTAACTGTGCAAACATTTCTAAAATTCCGCCTATCCATTGTGTAAAACCACTTACTGCTGTGAAATAGAGCAGAAATTCTGAAGCACTTAATCCCTGTGTCAAGGTGAGCCATAACAGGTAAGCATAAGCAGCTCCGTTTCTCAGAAGAGTCAGGAGTAAATCAGCAATATCTGCCCATATATAAACAGACTCTCGTTTGCGAAGAAATCCCTGATAAAGCCTTAAAATACTCGTCCACACATCGTTTATCCATGTATCCAGACCAAAGATACGGATATCTTTCGCATAAGAACGCTTTGTAGCAACGTCATGAAGATAGTCAAGCTGCTTTGCGTATTCTCCTTCTTCTTTCCGATGCTCATACCCCCATCTGCTAATTCTTTTATTTACCAGATATCCAAGAAGAGTAGTGAGAACTGCGATACAGACCAGCAGGGGATTAAGATGAGACAAAAGCGCCAGATAGATAGAAAATCCCAGAATATTTGTAAGGATAGAAGTCCAGATTGTCCAAATGTATTCTGTTGCTTCTGCGTTGCTGGAACAGGCATTAGAAGCTTTGCTTTCCATATCATTAAACCTTGCATCCATTAGATTGGGATAGGAAGTCTTGGCTATTTTATTGGAAATCTGTACTACAATAGATGTGCGGACAGAAATGCGTCCAAACTGTGTATTGGTATCAATATATTGTTTTAATCCAGATAGAAAAAGTAAGCCGCAGCTAAATACAGCAATGGTAAAAAGCAATTCTGAAAGAGGGGCAGTTGTTTCTACTTTTTTCAAAATTGTGGGAGCAAGAAAAAGTTCTGCGGCTGATTTAGCCGCGGTTGTAACAGCAAGTGCAATGCATAAAAACAGAACACTTTTACAGCTTTTCCAAGCATTTTTTACCATAAATCCGGTACCTTGCCACATATTATATTTTGGTTTTCTTTTTTCTTCCATTTGTGTTTCACCTCCAAGGTTACTTTAGCATAAAAATTCGCCCGCTATATGCTTTGGGGATGAATTGTTTTGTGACGGGGATGAATTGTAAGAAATTATAATTGTGGCAGTAAAATTTCTGTGGTAAAAGCTCCATCTTCGCTGCTTCTGCTGATGTAGCCTTCCTGACGTTCTACAATGGCATCAATTCGTGCCAGACCAAAGCCATGTCCTGTCCCTTTTGTGCTATGAAAGAGATTACCTTCTTTTTTCAGCTTCTTTCCGGCAGTAAAGTTTGTAAAAGAAATATAAAGCTGCGTATTTTTCATATCCATATAGATGCGAATAAGACGCTGTTCTTCAGGGAGTTTCAGACTGGCATCAATGGCATTGTCAAAGAGATTTCCGATAATACAGCATAAATCAATTTCTGAAGATGCTAATTTTACAGGAATATGGGCATCCGCAATTACCTGAATATTTTTCGATTTTGCAAGAGAAATTTTTGAATTTAGGATGGCATCTGTCATGGGATTTCCTGTTTTAATCACAGTGTCTACAGTGGTTAAGTCTGCATCCAGCAAATCTAAATAATGGCTGAGTGCCTCCCAGTTTCCAGTAGCTGCATAAGCTTTCATAGTCTGAATATGATTGCGGTAATCATGCCGCCATCCTCGCATTTGCTGGTACATATTATCCACTTCATGGTAATGAGTTTCCATGAGTTCCTGCTGATAAGCTGCAAGTTCTTTATCAATTTTTTTTGAAAAAAATCTCATATTTTTCCTTACCTCATGTTAATAATTGCCCGATTTACACCTTCATAAGCTCCTCTTGGGAGAGGGACGGCAGTTCCGTCATTGAGTTTAATTTCTGTTTTTGTTACTCGCCGGATATAGGTTGTGTTTATGATTACAGAACGTCCTGCGCGATAAAAACGTTCATCGAGAAGTTTTTCTAATTTACCTAAAGTCATTTTTAATGTGTAATCTTTTTTGGCATGAATGGTTACGTAATTTCCTGTTACATCAGCATAACGAATTTCATAAAGGGGAATTCGTATCATCTCACTGCCTGTTTCCAAATTTAAAATTTTTTCGTTTTTCTTTACCTTATCAAGAGCACGATAAAGTACAGAAAACAGTTTTTCTTTTTGAACAGGTTTTAGGAGATAATGAAGGGCAGCAACTTCATATCCTTCGGAAATATAATCAGAATAACCTGTAAGAAAGACAATCTGGATGGTATCGTTTTCTTCTCTGAGAGTTTTGGCTAAGGTGACGCCATCCATAGCGCCCATTTCAATATCTAAAAGTAAAATATCATAATCTTTCTTTTCTGTGTAGTGAAACAGAAATGCTTCTGCAGAGGGAAAGATATCAATGTGTACGGGAATATTTGCTTCCTGCGCCCAGGATTTAACAAGAGTAGTTATATATTCGGCGTCTATTTTGCTGTCGTCACAAACTGCTATTTGATAATACATATTAAAATTCAGTCCTTTTGGTTGTTGTTTAGAACTATTATAACAGGTTGTTTTGGATTTTAAAATCTACATTGTATATAATAGCAATGCCAGATACAGATTTAGCTGTGATTTATGGGTGTAAAACAAAGAAATTTAATCGTCAGGTAAAAATAATCAGAAAAAATTGGAAGGTGAGGATTTTATGTTTCAGATTACAGATAAGGAATAGAATAACTTGAGGTGCAAAAAACTTCACCTCGAACAGAGGTGAAGGATGTGGGAAAATACAAATTAAAAATAAATAACTCTCTTTTTTGGTAACGAATTTCTGATAGAAAACACATATATGTGAAGGAGGAGGAAAATGGAAGAGATAGAGCAGATTTATAGGAAATATATGCCACAGGTCTATAAATTTTTGTTCAGCCTTTGTCATGATACATATTTAGCGGAGGAATTAACACAGGAAACTTTTTTCCAGGCTATGAAATCTATTGATAAATTTCGCGGAGACTGTAAGTTTTATGTATGGTTATGTTCCATTGCAAAACATTTGTGGTATCAGGAACTGAAAAAGCGGGAAAGAGAAAAAGCATTAGATTTATCACAACAAAAGGAAGAAACAAAAACAGAATTTGAGAGCGCTGTTTTTGAAAAGGCAGAGGTATTGGAAGTTTATAAAATACTTCATACCTTTGAAGAACCGCTAAGAGAAGTTATGTATTTGCGACTGAATGGAAATTTTACTTTTAAAGAAATTGGAGAAATTATGGGAAAGGATGAAAATTGGGCAAGAGTTACTTTTTATAGGAGAAAGCAAAGAGTGAGAAAGGAGAGTCGTCATGAAATGTGATGTCGTTCGTGATTTATTACCGTTATACATTGATAAGCTGACAAGCGAAGACAGTAATGAAGAAATAGAAAAACATTTGAAGAACTGTAAAGAATGTTGCAGATATTATCAGGAAATGACAGGGCAAATAGGGGACATTTCAGAAATACCAAAAGAAGAACTGCGAGATGTAAAAGTAATAAAAAAAATCAAAAAAAGAGGTAGAAAAAAACTGTTGGCAGCAGCAATTGGGACTGCACTGGCAGTAGTTGTGGCAGAGTTTTTGTTTTTTTCTTTTACGTACGGCACAGCAAAGTATAAAGATGTAGAACTTAAATGCGAGGTACGGGGGAATAAAACGTATGTGGAAATGCAGTCACAAAAAGGATATGAATTGTGGTTTACAGGATATTCAAATAAACATAAATCCTATTTAAAAGTTTTCGGAAATAGAAAAATAGGAAGTTCAGAGACTTCCACTTCAAGTTGGGAAGGGGAATTGAATATGGAAGAGCCATATCAATATGTTTTCGAGTTTAGTGATAAAATTATTATCATTGAGAATGGAAAAGTGATAAGTGAGAAGGAGAAATAATAGGAACTTATTTTTTAGGAAGCTGTCGCATTAAGTAGGAATATGGACTTAAAGTAACAGCTTCCCATTTTTAGTACTTTTTCCTACTTGAATTCAGACAGTGAGAATGTTATAATCAAATTCAGATAGAGAAGCTTTCCTTATTAGAAAAAAGGGAAAGGAGGAAAAGCTTCAAAATCGATTTAGACTTCAATATTTTCTAAAATTCATTATGCAGCTTTCTGCTGTAATCGTTCAATACATTCTGTATGAACAGAAAATCCATGATAAAAAAGAAATAAGAAAATTTAGGAAGCTTCTCTGTCATTTTGTATCTGAATATGTATGTTTGTGTTGAGAAAGAAGCAGGGTAATAATATATCACGAAATAAATCCTGCAGGAGGAAGAATGAATAAGAAAGAAGTAAATATACTCCATCAGGAACTGGAGATTTACCGTGAAATGGGAATTCCTCTTTACCTAAATGGAAAAAAGAGTACACCAAAACGTATAGAGAAAGCATATAGAATTGCAGAAGAAGGTGTCTATATGAGAGATTACATACAAGATGATACAGGAAAATTAAAGGGACTGTCTTTTGATTTTGTGAGAGAAGAAGAATAATTAATATATAAAGAAAAGATAAAATCTGAAAAAAACATGAAATCCTGAAGAAAATGGTGACGAAGGGAAAAAATATGGTATAATGAGTCTTGCAGAGCCCTGCGTGTACGCAAAGGGCTCTATAAGGCGAAAAGCTCACGGAGACGGCAGTCGACGTGGTATAATGTTTGCATGATATACAAATCAAGCCAATAGAATTGGCTTGCCGCCACAAAGGTAAAAACAAATGAAAATAAAAGGAGTTAGAAAATGGCAAAACGAAGGAGGAGAAGACGACGCAGGAAGCAATTAGTTCCTGTATTGGTTGCAATGCTTCTGGTTATACTCGTTGCTATTGTGGGTATTATAACAGGGGTTATAAAAAAATATACTCCATCAGATGCAAAAATGGATTTGGCAGATTATTATCATACAAGTGGAGATGAAATTGCTTTAATCTTACAGGATACAATTAGTGAAGCAAAAGGTAAGATGGTGGATGGAAAAGCTTATTTACCATATAGTATCTTAACCGAAGAATTGGGAGGAAGGTTTTATTGGGATAAAGAGAGTGAGAAGATGTTGTATACAACTGCAACAGGCACTTTAGAGATAAAACCGGAAGATAGCACATATACAATAGCTGAACAGGTAAAACAACAGGATTATGTTATTGTAAAGAAAATTGGAGAAGAATTTTATATAGCTCTTGATTTTTCAGAACAATATATGCCGATTCAGGGAGAAGTATATGATAATCCGAACAGAATTGTGTTATCCTATAAATGGGGAGAGACTAATACAGTAACTGCTTCTAAGGATACAGTGGTTAGATATCAGGGTGGTATTAAAAGTCCGATTCTTTCTGAAGTAAAAAAAGGCGATACTATGGTGCTGTTGGAAGAAATGGAAAATTGGTCCAGAATTATGACAACAGATGGTATTGATGGATATGTAGAAAAGAAAAACTTAGAAAAACCTAAAACTACAGAAGTATCTTATACCGGGGAATATAAAGAGGATTACAGCAGTCTTACAAGAGAGCATAAAATAAATTTGGCATGGCATCAGGTTACTTCTGAGGCAGCAAATGAAGCGCTTGGTGAGACTATTCAGAATATGACCGGGGTAAATGTAATTTCCCCTACATGGTTTTCTGTTACAGCCAATGAAGGAACCATATCTTCTCTGGCAAGTGCAGATTATGTCAATGAAGCACACAACAGAGGCATGGAAGTATGGGGATTGATTGATAATTTTAATCCTTCTGTCAGTACATTGGAAACTTTATCAACCAGAAGCTCCAGAGAACATATTATTCAGAAACTTTTAGAAGAAGCTCAAAGGGTGGGGCTTGATGGTATCAATGTGGATTTTGAAGCTCTTACAGAAGAGGAAGCGCCACATTTTATCCAGTTTCTTCGAGAACTTTCTGTGGTATGCAGAGCTAATAATTTGGTATTATCTGTAGATGATCCGGTTCCTCAGTTTACAGGATTTTATAACAGAAAAGAACAGGGAATTGTAGCAGACTATGTGATTATCATGGGATATGATGAGCATACTACAGGTTCAGAAGAAGCAGGTTCTGTTGCATCTTTACCTTTTGTAAAGGCAGGAATTGAGCAAACTTTACAGGAAGTACCAAAGGAAAAAGTGATTAACGGAATACCTTTCTATACCAGACTGTGGACAGAGTCTAATAATGGAACACTTTCCAGCGAGGTAATGACCATGGATGAGGCAAGTCAATATGTGCAGGAGAATGGCATAGAAGTATACTGGGAGAAAGAAACAGCTCAGAATTATGGTGAATTACTTACAGATAATGGTACACAGAAAATATGGATGGAAGATGAAACATCAATTGAAGAAAAGATGAAACTGATTGAGCAGTACGGACTTGCAGGTGTGGCTTCATGGAAGCTGGGTTTTGAAAGAGCAGATGTCTGGAATGTAATCAGTCAATATTTACAGTAAGAAAAGATAGAGGTGGAGTATTATGGGAGAACATGAAATGTTTAAAACAACCCTGATGGGCGGATACGATAAGGAAGAAGTTCAGGAATTAATCCAGAAAATGAAAGATGAAATGGCAGAAGTACAAGTGAATTACAGAAAACAGCTTGCTGAGAGAGATGAGAGAATTGCCGAACTTCAAAAACGTATTGAATTAAAAGATGCGTATCAGGCACGTATGGAAGAAGATATTAAAGAAAAATATCAGAAGTATATTGATAATTATGAAAGCATTGGAAAACTGGTTTTCGAAGCACAGTTAAGATCTGACAGCATGCAGAAAGATGCAGAAGAAAAATGTAATAAGATGATTGCAGAAGCAGAAGCAGAAGCAAAGCGCCGGGTTGAGTCTGTTCAGTCAGAAATAGATGATAAACTTTTAGAAGGAAAGAAGAAATATCTGGCTGTTCAGGAAGAAATGAATGGTATTGTGGAACTTATCAATCAGGCACAGAAAAGATTTATGTCCTCCTATAAAGAGGTACACCAGATTATTAACAGTATGCCAACTTCCTTAAATGATATCGAAGATGTGGTAGATTTGGAAATTAAGAAATTAGATGATATTTCTTCTGATGAAATCTTGGATACAGACGAAGAACAAGAAATTCATTTAGGCGACACACAGGAATTAGATATTCTTGATGCGGTGGATGATATTGCAGACTTGGAAGAATTTGATGAAGATGATGCAGAAGAGGATGAAGATAGTAAACTCGCAATGCAGATATCAAAGCTTTTAAGTGAAGAAGATGAAGCAATGATGGAAGAGGAATTAGAAGATTTTCTCAAAGAATAAGATAGGGGATAAGGAATAATTATTATCTCCAGTGTACAAATGAAAAGCTTTCTCATAGGACATAATCTGTCAAATGAGAGAGCTTTTCTTGTATTAAGAAAACCACGCGATAGTCGCGTGGTTCTATAGAAGCTTTAGCGATG
>URHS01000012.1 GCA_900547685.1 uncultured Blautia sp.
GAAACTCAACTGTTTTCCTTGATTTTTTTGAAATAATCCCTGATATTCTGTTCATATCCGTTCTCTGTAGGAGTATAAAATACTTTCCCCTGCAGTTCAGAGGGCATATATTGCTGTTCCACATAATGGTTAGGATAGTCATGGGCATATTTATATCCTATCCCATGTCCCATTTTAGAAGCTCCTCTATAATGTGCATCCTGTAAATGTACAGGTACTGTAGTTTTCGTATTCTTCACTGCCTCCATTGCCTCTGCAATTGCCATATACGCCGCATTGCTCTTTGGCGCCGAAGCCACATAAGTTACTGCCTGAGCCAATGGAATTTGTGCTTCCGGCATACCCAGACGCTCTACTGCCTGAGCTGCAGCCACCGCCACCTGTAATGCCTGGGGATCTGCATTTCCTACATCTTCTGCAGCACAAATCATAATTCGCCGTGCAATAAACTTAATGTCTTCTCCTGCATACAACATTTTTGCCAGATAAAATACTGCTGCATCCGGATCAGAACCTCTCATACTTTTTATAAATGCAGAGATGGTATCGTAATGATTATCTCCTGTCTTATCATAACGGACAACTCTTTTTTGAATACACTGGGAAGCTGTTTCCAAATCAATATGTATCTTACCATCTTCACCTTTTTGCGTAGTAAGAATACCCAGTTCAAGAGCATTTAATGCCGCTCTCGCATCACCTCCTGCAATATCTGCCAGAAAGTTTTTGGCATCTTCATGAAGCACTGCATGATAGCTTCCCATTCCCCTTTCACAGTCAGATACTGCTCTCTCTAAAAGCTTACAGATATCTTCTTTTTCCAAGGGTTTCAGTTCAAAAACAATGGAACGGGAAAGAAGCGCCCCATTTACTTCAAAATAAGGATTTTCTGTTGTTGCTCCTATTAAAACCAAGGTACCATCTTCCACAAATGGCAGTAAATAATCTTGCTGGCCTTTATTAAAGCGATGAATTTCATCTACAAAAAGTATAGTTTTCTTTCCATACATTCCCAAGTACTGCTGGGCTTCTTTCACCACCTCTTCCATATCCTTTTTTCCGGCCACTGTGGCATTAATCTGCTTAAATCTGGCACTGGTAGTATTTGCAATCACCTTTGCCAAGGTGGTTTTTCCTGTTCCCGGCGGTCCGTAAAAAATAACACTGCCCAGCTTATCTGCTTTAATGGCCCGGTACAGCAGCTTATCTTTTCCTATAATATGTTCCTGCCCTGCCACTTCCTCTAAAGTAACAGGACGCATTCTGGATGCCAAAGGCGATTCATTTTCCAACGTCTGTTCCTTCATATAATCAAATAAGTCCATCTCTGTATCTTCTCCTCTATTCTAAAAGTAATTCATCTACAGTAACAAATTCATATCCTTTGTCCTGTAAAATATCTATAATACGAAGTGATGCCTCTACTGAAGACGCATAAATATCATGCATTAAAATAATATCACCTTCTTTCACATCTTTCACTACCCTTTTTACAGTTTTATCTACATTTTCTGTTGTCCAATCCAAAGAATCCACATTCCAAGATACCGGTATCATGGTAATATCAAAATCTAAATTTTTTTTCCACTCACCAAAAGGCGGACGTACAAAAGACGTGCAAATTCCCACTGTATCATAAATTTTATTGCAGGTCATCAATATTTCCTCTTCTGCTCTGCTTTCTGAAATCTTCTTTAAATTCACATGATGATAAGTATGATTTCCGATAAGATGTCCTTCTTCTTTCATTCTCTGTACCACTGCTTCTTTTCCTTCTATATTCTGACCAATAAGAAAGAATGTTGCATGTACTCCCCTCTCTTTTAATCCATCTAAAAGCTGCTCTGTATAAACCACATGAGGCCCATCGTCAAAAGTCAACGCAATTTCTGGATGTTCCTCATCCGAAAGTTCACTTACTGTTTCTACTGCTTGTTCCATTCCCCGTTTGCCTATAAGAAATATCACAAAAAAAGATAAAATTAACACTATTTTTTTCATAACTATACTCCAATTATCATCACTCTATTATATTCTTTCTTGACAGAAACATCACCTTAACCTTACAATATTTTTGATTTAAACAGATAAGGAGCACTTATGAAAAATAAAAAATCATTATTTATATTCGCAATTGGATTATCACTTATAACCCTTTTGGGATTTGCTGCGGTTTACCAAAAAAAGCAACAAGCGCATGAACCCATTTCTGCTACTGCTTTTAAGTTAAACACCGTTATTACAGTAAATATTTACGACTCCAAGGATAAAAAACTACTGGATGATGTAATGAAACTATGCGACCATTATGAAAATCTTTTCAGCAGAACACTCAGTTCCAGTGAAATTTTCCGACTGAACGCACAAACCTTAAAACAGGAAAACGGAGCTTTTGTTCTATCCCCTGAAACCGCTGAATTGATTTCCAAAGGACTTTACTACGGAAATCTCTCAAATGGGGCTTTTGACATTACCATTGCACCGGTATCTTCTCTATGGGATTTTACTTCTGAAGAAAAAAAAGTACCTGCTGATGAAAAAATTCAGACAGCTCTTCCTTTTGTAAACTATGAAGATGTAACAGTAGAAGGAAACAAACTGACTTTTGCCAAAGAAGGTATGGGGCTTGATTTAGGGGCAATTGCAAAAGGTTATATTGCAGATAGAATGAAAGAGTTTCTATTATCAAAAGGAGTAAAAAGCGCTACCATCAATCTGGGCGGAAACGTACTTTGCATTGGCAAAAAACCGGATAATACTCCTTTTCGAATCGGAATTCAAAAGCCATTTGCAGACAGAAGCGAAACTATTGCTGTTCTGGATATTGAAGATAAATCTGTAGTATCTTCCGGTATTTATGAACGTTACTTTGAAAAGGACGGAACTTTCTACCACCATATTTTAAATCCAGATACAGGCTATCCTTACGACAATCATTTGGTGTCTGTAACGATTATTTCTGACCAGTCAGTAGATGGGGACGGACTTAGTACTTCCTGTTTTGCCCTTGGACTTGAAAAGGGAATGGAGCTGATTAACAGCCTTCCTAATATTCATGCAGTCTTTATTACAGACGATTATCAACTGCATTACAGTGATCATTTTCAAGAAGATTTAAAAATCACTTATATGAAATAGAATTATTACAAAATAATTTTCTATTCCCATATAAAGGGGCTTATCAATCACATAATACTGATTGATAAGCCCCTTATGTTCTATTTATGCATTTCTTACCCATTTTCCGGATGCGTCTACATAGTATCCGTCAATCCACTGGCTAGTTGCCATAGCACCATCTGCTTTTACATAGTAATCCCCAATCCACTGGGAAGTAGCCATACTTCCATCTACATTCAGGTAATACCAATGACCTCCTATGGATGCCCAGCCTGTTTCCATGGCTCCGCTTTCATTTAAGTAGTACCAATAGCCTCCTATGGATGCCCAGCCTGTCTCCATGCTTCCGTCCGCATTCAGGTAATACCATTTTCCTCCTATGGATGTCCAGCCTGTCTCCATGCTTCCATCTGCATTCAGGTAATACCATTTTCCTCCTATAGATGCCCAGCCTGTCTCCATGCTTCCATCTGCATTCAGGTAATACCATTTTCCTCCTACGGATACCCAGCCTGTCATCCTATATCCTTCTTCGTTGAAATAATACCATTTTCCGGAAATTGCTTTCCAACCGATTGCCATTTCTCCGTTTTCATAATACTGCCAGCCTTTGTTTGTCTCCTGCCAACCATTCGGTACTTTTTGAGCATTTTCTACTGCTTCTCTTAATTTTGCTGTAGCCGCATCAATTTCTTCTTTTGGAGTAATTACTGCTGATACTAATTTTACAGCTTCCTCGTATGCTGCTTTTACTTTCGGCACTGCCATCATTTTTTCTCTATCTGCATTTACTTCTGCCATTAACTTTGTGATTTCATCTTTATTACAGATATTAATAATAGGATCTGGATTTCCCCATTGACGCCCTGTTAAATCGGTTCCATATCCATACATGGTAAACTGAAATCTCAATACATCTCCGTCTTTTGGTTTATAAGATGCAATACCATATCCTACTTCTTCTCCATTTACATGGTACATCCATCCGGAGTAATTACTGTAGTCAAATTCTCCCAGCGCATCTCCGCCGTCTCCGTTATCCTCATTTCCCCATTCTCTGGCTGTCTCTGTTGTCACACTTCCATTACTGAGCTTTTCAATATATTCTGGTACTACTACCTTATCTGTTCCTAAATCTCCACCTACAATAGCTTCTAAATATGTATCTTCTCCTACAAAGTTTTCTTCTCCAATTACTTTTTTCAATAAAGTTGCCGCATTATCTCCCTTTTCAAACGGAACAAAAACCGGTTCATAAATATAACCCTGACCGATTGTAAAACGCTCTACAGAAATAACTACATGACCACTTTCAGGCTCTGGAGTTTGCACTTTTGTATCTGTAATATCATATAAACTATTTTCATTTTCTGCAAATCGTCTGTATGCTTCTAATGCGTAAGTTACTTGCTGCACTGCCATACCATTTGTCTGTTTTCCATCCTGCCAGCCAAATCCATCTTCTGTTTTATAACTGTGAAGATTTTTCACTATATTGTTTTCGTTAGACGTAAATCCGGTATCAGGGTTCATTGGATCAATCTTCAATGCTGTAAGAGCAGTAAGTATCTGTGCTGTTGTACAACTGTTTTCTTTGCCTCCATCTAAATATCCTGCATTTTCTGTTTTCTGACTTTTTAAATAATCTAAAGTTTTGTCTACCGCTGTTTTTACTTTAGGATATTTATCATCTTGATAATAAGGCGCCAATGCCTGCACTGCCATACCTGTCATATCAATACTTGAACTCTTGTTGTCAAAAAGACCAAATGCACCTTGTTCTGTCTGGAAACTAAGGATTTGTTCTATTAATTTTTCTCTTGTCCAAAGTGCATCTGAAGGAATTTCTGATTTCCATCCATCTAAGGCAATCAATGCCCAAATCGGGCAGTTAGATGTATCAGATTCTATAGATTTGTTGTTATATAATTTTTCAAACAAATCCACACCACCCACATTCTGAGGGTTTTTACCCATAGCTTCTAATGTAATAATCACTCTGGCTAAGTCGGTAGCACGCATTTTATCGGCTTTCTCTGTTATCTGTTTTTCCACACTCTCATAATATCTATCCAGCGTTTCCTGACTTACTTCTTTTCCAGCTCTTAAAACCGTAAAAAGAGTCCATTCATTTCCGTATTTTTCCATGCTTTGTTTTGATAAATAAGCAGTTCCGTGTTCAATATCTTCTTTTGCGGTTTTCAGATAATCTACATCTTCCTGAACAACTTCATCTTTTGTAACACGTACAGTGAATTGTACATTTTTACAGCCGGCACTTGTATCGTATGGAACACCGGTTACTGTAACTTCTCCTTCTTTCAATGCCTCTATGTAATGAAGTGTTGTTTTCGGTGTATCTACATTCCATATATCTGTTTCAACACTGTCTGTTACTTTTACAATTCCATCCTCACTGTAAGACCACTGAAATCTCTGTTCTGTAGCATTTGAAGGAGTTGTGTTAATCTCAAATGTTATATCCTCTCCATCGCTTAATTCATAAATTTCTTTATCTGCTTTTGCATCTTTCAATGCTTCTTTATAGCGAAATTCTACACTGACTTCTTGAGAAATTGCAGGATTTTCTTCACTTGAAATTTTAAACTTCGCCACACCTGCTTTTTTCGGAACAATTCCATTTCCAAAAGCTTCCATGTATTCTGCAATGTCCGGTGTCAGAGCTTCCCATACAAGTTTTTGATTTGTAGCATTATATGGCACAAAACTAAGATCAAAATTTTTATTTGTATCCTGTCCTTTTATAATTCCTACATAATATCCACCTAAACCATTCCATCTGTCAATGTCCCAAACCTTCGGTACTGTCACTGTAAAATTCTGTAATTTTACGATTTCCGATGTCACTTTAAATTCCACTGCAAGGTTTCTATTTTCATATAAAGAAGCTTTAAATACAGCTTCTCCTGCTTTTTGCATTGCAAAAGTTCCCGTTCCATAAAACAGTCCCGGTCCGCTTATTGTTTCATAATGTAAAGCCTCTACAGGAATTGTCCTAAACTCATCTTCTCCTTTTACCCTGCCTTTAATGGTTACATTCCCACTGCTATTTCCTTCTACCTGATATGGCTTATCCATAGAAACTTCCTGATTACCTACAAAAGCTTTTACTTCTTCAATTTCACTGGATACATTATCAATAGAAAATGTTTGAAAAACTTCTCCCGGATTATATTCATTGCAGACATAACCTTCAACTTTTCTTACATCAAACGGCATATATCGCCCTTTTGAATTTACCCAATAATGTTTTTTATATTCTGTTTCCGATACCTGTACCCTCTCTGAAAAATTCCAATCAACCGGTTTATCTGTTCCTGCAAGAACAAACTTTCCTGCATCAAATAAACTTAGCGTAAACGTATTGTCTTCACCCATTTCCTGGATTCTGCCATCATCATATTGAAAATAGACGTATGGCTGACTGTCATCTGCCTGTACCGGAACTGTTATTCCGGTCAGAAGTAGCACTACTGCTAAAAACATACTTAGCAGCTGCTTTCCCAAAAAGTTTTTCTTTTGTTTCATAATTTCTGTTCCCCTTTCATCTGCATAGCATCAGATGCAATTTCCTATGCAATAAAAAAACACCCTTTGTCTTACCAGACAAAAGATGTTTCGTAACTTTACTATATTAAATTATTTTATAAAGAGACCACATAACTATCCTCAGCCTGGAAAAACTTCAAGTGAATAATGGCAAGTATTCCGACTTTAAATTACTTTCACGGCAGAGGTGACTGTATCAGATTTTCACTGATTTCCTTTTTAACACTGAACAAATCATTTCTTCAGTGACCATTAGAGCTATGCAGTTATAATTTTTCTTTTATCTTCTATACTACACACTCTATCTATATATGTCAAGACTTATAATTTATCAATATACTCTATTTGAAATTCCTTCTCTTTACAATATGCTTCTATTCTGCTCCCTTTTATGCAGCGAATCACGGTGCTCTTATTAATAATCCATTCTCCGATTTCTTCCGGATCTCCTAAAAACTCCACAATTTTTAACTTCCCACATCCGTGAAAAGACCATTTTCCAATATTTTTCACAGACGCCGGTATCTGAACAAATTCCAATGACCGACATTTAAGAAAAGCGCTGTTTCCGATTTCTACAAGTGTAGACGGTAACTTTATCTCCTGAATGGCTGTCTGATAAAAAGCCTCGTTTCCTATAGTCCGAATTCCCTCCGGAAGCTCTACACTTTTTAAAGAAGTACATTTATAAAACGCCTTGTTTCCTATCTCTGTAATGCCTTTGGGAAGACTGATTTCTTCAATGCTTTCACAATTTTGAAAAACTCCTGCTTCAATTCCTTTCAGCATAGTACTTTTCTGAAAATTCACACAGTTTAAACGTTTACATCCTGAAAAAGAACGCCTACCTAAATAACGAATACCAGAAGATAATGTAATTTCTTTTAAATGTACACATCCTAAAAAGGATTCCCATCGAATTTGACTGACATTTTCCAAATTAATCTCACGTAAAGCAGTGCAATTATAAAAACTTTGGTTTCCAATTTCTTTTACAGAGTCTGCTAGTTTCACACTTTTAATCTTTACATTATTTTTCAAAGCCTGATTGTCTATACTATGATACACATCCTCCAACGCTAATAATCTTCCTTTGAATTTTTTTCCCTGTTCGCAATTAAAAATATCTTTTGCTTCTGCATGCCATGTACGTACCTGTCCCATACTTTCACCCCTGTTTTATACTTCTAAAATTCCATATTTCTTTTTAATTCGGTCTAATTTTCTCTCCATAGGAAGAGCCAGGAAAAACAAAAAAATCACCGTTGAAACTGCATGAATAACATTAAACGGAAAACCACTGATATAAACTGCCAGAAACGCTTGCCAGGTCAATTCCTGTGATGACATAAATACTGTGGAAGTATCCATCAAAAGTCCATAAATAACCAGTGTTGCCAGCCCGCCAAAAATACATAGTGTTAAAACATGGAGCCATTCTGCCTCACGGCTTCCCTTTCGATTTTTACTCTTACTGAAAATCACACCTGCCAGAAAACCAATAATTCCAAAAGAAAACATCTGCCATGGTGTCCACGGCCCCTGTCCAAAAAAGAAATTGGAAACAAATCCTGCCATAGCTCCTGTTAAAAAACCTGCTTCTGCACCTAAACCTACACCGGCAATAATTACAATAGCTGTTACCGGTTTAAACTGGGGAACCATAAAAAATGCCATTCTTCCTACCACCGCAATGGCAGCCATAACTGCAATCAAGAGAATTTCCCTTGCCTGAGGATTTCTCCCCTCAAATACCATACAAAAAGGTATCATAGACAGCCCTATAATACACATAGAAATAAAAATATCACTTCTGTCATTTAAAAAGAAAATACCGAAAAAGATAACAAAAGGAATTGCTGCCAAAATCAAGAGCAGGGATACCAAAGTTCTTTTTCCTATTCTTCTGTCTTTTTTCATACTTCTTTCTATATACATCTGTTGTTTTTTTTCTGCTTTTGTATCTAAAAGCTTACGTGCAAATATAAACAATAACACAGAAATTATCATCTGCCCATACTGCCAGGAGGTCATTTGAATATAACTATGTATCGTAAGATTCATAAAATTACTGGCTCTCCCCATTCTTGCGTTCACAAAAAGATTTCCGGCACCAATCAGTAAAAAAACAAGCACAGGAAAAAGAGCTGCAAGGAAAAAGGCAATTTTTACATACACAACACCTTTTTTCTTCATTTTATAGGAGACAACACTACAGATAAACATCAAAACAATCAAAACAAGAGCCGTTAATTTTATCCCTTGTCCGATATGCTGAAATATCTCCATCTCCCGTCCTGTAAAAGCATCCATTTTCAGCCTTCCACCCTCTTGAATACTTTTTTGCACATTTTGAATACACAGGTCAAAATCCCAAAAAGTATAAGCCGTAGGCAATTTTGAATATTTCAATACCGGTATCGAAATCCACGGCAGAAAAATCGTACAGACGATTACAAAAATACTTCCGTATATAGGGAGCATTGCCCATGTATCTACTCCTGTTGCCTGCTTTTTCTGCATGCTTTAATCACATCCTTTACTGTTATTGCATCAGGAAAAATCTGCCTTGCCATACGATTTGCCGCTGTGGTATAAAAGCTGTTTCCTGTAAAAAATTCCCTTGCTTTGCATGAAGTTACAATACTCCCGTCAAAAAACATAGCACAGGTATCTCCATAAGAAGCACAAAACTCAATATCATGAGAAACCATTAAAATAGTAATCCCTTTTTCCTGCAATTTTTTAAAAATTCCAGCCAGCTTACTTTTGTAAAACCCATCCAGACCTTTGGTAGGTTCATCTAAAAGTAAAATCTGAGGTTCTAAAAGCAATACCTTTGCAAGTGCTGCTCTTTGCTGTTCTCCTCCACTTAAATCATAGGGATGTGCATGAAGAAGATGGCCAATCTCTGTATCTTCTACTACTCGTTCCACCCGTTTTTCATCTTCTTTATGTCGAACAGGAGAAAGACCGCCTATCATTTCCCACAAATCTTCTTCTACAGTATTTCCTACAAAAAGACTCTGAGGGTTTTGCGGTAAAACTCCTAAAAAATGATGAAACAATTCCTTGTCACCAATTTTGCGGATATCTCTGCCATCCAACAGTATTTTTCCTCTATATGGTCTGTGAATACCGGAAAGCAAAGATAAGGTTGTACTCTTTCCTGCTCCATTTCCTCCTAGAATACAGTAAAGTTCCCCTCTCTTTACTTTTAAAGACAAATCTTTTACAATATCTTGTCCCTCTCTCTCATAACGAAACCAAAGTTCTTTTGCCTGTATTACATAATCCTGTTTTTCCTTTCCCTTCACAGGTTTCTTCACAGGTATCTTTTGTTCTTCAAGCTCTGAATACTCTTTATAATGTTCTGACAGCCAATTTCTTCCTTCACATACGGTAAGAGGGCACTCTCCTTCCTGTCCAGTTCCATTATAAATTTGTACGGAACTGGGCATTGCAAGAAATAAATCATTATCTGCTAAGGCTTTTCCTACCATGCGAGGATGATCAAAAAATATCTGTCTGCCATTTTCCAATACTAACACTTTGTCTGCCATCGGAAATACTTCTTCCAGCCTGTGTTCAATCATAATAACCGTAATTCCCAAATCCAGATTAATTTTACGAATAGTAGACAAAAATTCTCCTGCTGCAATAGGATCTAATTGAGAAGTAGGTTCATCAAGAACCAACACTTTGGGTTGCATTGCCATAACAGAAGCCAAATTTAAAAGCTGCTTCTGGCCTCCTGAAAGTTCTTCCACATTTTTAGAAAACCAGTTCTGAATACCGAAAAAACTTGCCATTTCTGCTACTCTCAAGCGAATAGTCTGTTGATCATATCCCAGATTTTCCACTCCAAAAGCCAACTCATGCCATACTTTATCTGTTACTATCTGATTATCGGGACTTTGCAGTACATAGCCGATTTCAGCCGACTGTTTACGCATAGAAACGCTTTCCAGCCTTTCTCCGCAAAATAAAATTTCCCCTTCTCTTTTTCCGTAAGGGCTTAAAACTGTTTTAAAATGACGCATTAGCGTTGTTTTTCCACAGCCTGACTTTCCACATATTACCACGAACTCTCCCTGTTCAATGGATAAATGAATATCCTCAATTGCCGGTTTTCCTGCGTCCGGGTAAGTAAAGGTTAAATTTTTGATTTCAAATAATGCCATTTTACATCCTCTGCTAAGTTTATAATAATTGGAAGGAAACATAAAACCCCATAAAAAACATAAATCATAATTGCTGCAAATGTATTCTTATTCATCTCCAAAGCAGGATAATATAAGAAACGAACTTGTTTCGTTACAATTCCTCCCAAAATCACACTGCCAAATACAAGCAAGACAGAAAAAAATATTCTGTCCCTTGTATCAAAGCGATAAATAGAAAAATTATTTCTTCCTCTTAATCCATATCCACGAGAACGCATGGAATCTGCTGTTTCCACAGAATTTTCCAGTGCCCACGTTGTCATCACAGACAAAATTTTCATACCGTGTTTTGTTCTTACCAATACATTTCCATTGGTCACATCACGTCCAATACATTTCTGTGCATCAGATACTTTTTTTATCTGATTTTTAAATTTAGGTACAAAGCGCAGTACCATAGAAAAAATCAATGACATTGCCGGAATTGCTTTTCCAAACAAATAAATAAACTTATCAGATGTCATTACCACCTGATAACAGGAAAACCAATTCAACACACTTACCAGCATAATACCTGCTGCAAGACCATACAGAATGGACTCCAGCATAAGAGGATTTCCATTTTTCAAATACATAATTAAAGTAACACCCTGATGATTAAATAAGGGGTTAATCGCTGCAGATATAAGAAATACCGGTAGCATCATCCAAAGGGCTGTTTTCAGTGCCTTCCATTTTTTTAAATAAATATAATATGCCATGCCTCCTGTACAGGATAAGAACAAAAATACAGGATGCATGATAAACATTGAATATCCGATTACAAGTACAAAATAAGTAAAATTAATAATCGGATGATAACTAGAAAAATTGTCTTGTTTCATAATTACTCCGGCCAGGTCTGTCCTAAATCACGACCTAAATCACATGTATAGTTCCATTTTATCACATCACCCGGCTGCACAATATAACGGCTGCAGCCATAATTCGGATACCAGCCATTTACCTCATACATCCAACCGGACCAACGTCCGCAGTCAAATTCATAGAGATTGTTAATCCCCTCTACATAAGCGCTGTTGTATTTAGGTGTAAAACTGGACTCCAGATGAATACGATTATTCTTCATTTCCCGTTGCAGCACATCAAAAACAGACTCACCTTCATAGAAGGTTACTTCTCTTTCACTGTAAATCACCCCATCTTCAGGAACCAATGTCTCTTTCCCCTCTGTGAGATTTTCTATACTATCCAAAATTGTGCTGCAGGAAACACTGAGATAACAAGTATACTCTTTGTTTTTATTAATTTCTACTGTTCCCGGTTCTACCGGCTTTTGCTGTCCTTCCGGTACCGGTTCTGTCTCATACTTATCTTTTTCTTTATCCGCTCCGTCACTGTAAGTCACATTACCGATTGTACCATTTTGTTGCCTTTGTGTCTCCTTTTTTTCCTCGTATTTTGAATAATCAATTTCTTCTTCCTCGGCAGATTCCACATCTAAATATTCCTCTTCCTCTGAAACTTCCATTTCCTTGTCTGTTTCCTCTGCCTCTTTTGTTTCTTCTTCCATCCAATCATCACTTTTGTTTTGCTTCTGACTGGGATTATCAAGCTTGGTTGTACTGCAGCCTGTAATAGGCACAATAAAAAGCAAAGCTATGAACAGCAGCAACAGAAGTCTTCTTCCTCTATTTTTCATCTTTCTCACCTTAGTTCCTTTTCTTTCTGAAATAGCAATACCATACTCCGCCAACCGCTGCCCCTAATATAATAACAGAAGCAACAACAATTACAACAAGATTTGTTTCTTTTTTCGTTCCGGCAACCACAACCTCATCTTCCTTATCCGACGTTTCTGACAAAGCTTTTTCTTTTATTTTTTCTTTTTCCTCATTCAAAGATTTCGTCTTTACACGCTTATCAATAAAATAATCTCCACCTTCTGAAACAATAAATTTTGTCTTTTTCTCTTTTACTGTAACCTTCTGAATATAATCTGCTTTTCTTTCCTCCTGATTATATTTCATAAACAGATATTCTCCATCTTCTTTATCAACTGTAATTTCCACTTGCATTTCACCTGGAAATTCACCCTCCTCCTCAAAATGGAAAATAAACGGATTTTCTGCCAGCTGCTTTATATCTTCTTCATATTTACTGCCTTCCTTTATTCCCACTCTCATATCCTTTGCATTCTTTACATCTTTTCCGTTAATGGTCAGAATATAAGGACTATCCTTTTTCATTTCACCCTCTATTCTCAGATTTTTATCCTTCCCTTTAATTTCTTCAAATACCTTTTTCTCTACCATACCGTCCTTAACTGTTGCCTGAAGCATATTTAAAGATGAGGAAGCCTTTTCTGTATTTTCTGTTTTACCTTTTACAACTGTTTTATTTTTATTTTCAGAAATCTTTTCTGTCTGAGATAATGCTGTTTCATTTTTGATTTCCGGTTTCTTCAATACATATTTGCCACCTGATTCTATATCACAGATAAATTTCCCATTATCTACAGATACCCATTGCTTTTCCTGCTGTTTTCCATCTTTTTCATAATACAGCATATATACACTTTCTTTTAAATCTGTATCAATGGCAATCTCAACTTCCCCCGGAAGTTCTCCTGCTTCCTTTGTCTTAAATTCCAAAGACTTTTTCTTTTCTTCTATCTCTATCCCTGCTTTCATATCTGCCGGTTCATATACATTTTTTCCTTTTAAACAAATGGTATATCCCTTTCCCTGATATGTATAATCTTTCTTGGAATTTTTTACATTTTCAAAAATTTCTGCTCCGATAATTTCCTGATTCAGTTTTTTGATAATACTGTCTGCCCTTAAAAGTTCTTCCCCATACTGCAAATAGCTTCTGTTTACTTCCGGTATTTTATAAAAAGCTGTTAAAAGTCTTTCTATTTCTTCTTCATCTTTTAATGTAATATTCAGAGGATCAAAACTTTCCCATATCTCTTTATCTAAATGTTCTATCTCCTCTGCCTGTGTTTCTACTTCTTTTAACATTTTTTCCAGTTTTGCTTGAAATGCTCCCTTTTCGGAGAAATCCCCCATTAAGCTTAATTCTACTTTCAATGCGTATAAATCATTAACATTATCTAACGTCAGATTATCGGAAAATACTTCTAATTTTTTTCTAAATGCTTCAATCTTTTCTGGTATTTCATTTTCCCCTTGCTGTCCCATACTGACGTCTGTCATATCATACAAACGAGTTTTTCCTAAAACAGCTCGATACCATGCAACGAAAGCTAAAGTCCCCTGCTCTGTTGCCATCTGATTAGAACCGCCTCCAATTACATGACAAAAAGAGCCGTCTGAAAGCTGAAAGCGCAGCATTTCATCTAATAAGGTATTACCGTTTTTTATAAACCTTTCAGAATTCAGCAGGGACACATCGACTGCCGAAAGAGCAATTACTACCTGAGCTGTACTTTCCAGATTCTTAGCGCTGTCATAGCCTGCATTACTGATATAGCCGCCTTCTGCATCCTGAAGCTGTGCCAGAATTTCAATTCCTCTGTCCACTGCATCTTTGACTTCCTGTCGCTGTGTATACGGAGCGAGAGCCTGTAATGCCATTGCTGTTATATCCGGATCAGGTCTGTTGCCCATCAATGCCCAGCCTCCACCTGAAATTTCTGCTGACAAAATTGTCTGAATAAGATTTTCTCTGCTGGTCTGTATACCGGAACCTTCCAACGGAGGTATCTCATATTGATTAGAGTCAAATGCTATCAATGCAAATATTGTACCGTTAATTCCCTGTTTATTTACCTTTTTCATATTGGCTAAAGGCTGAAGCAAATTATACCCCTCTACAGATATAGGACTTATCCCCATAGAAGTAAGCGCAAGAGCTACTCTGGAATACTCTGTATATTTGGCTGTGTGAAGTATCCCATCAGTCTCTCTCAATTTTTTATAGATATTCTGTAAATAATTATTCTTTGCTGCATCACTTAAACTTCCGTTTCTTGCCATTGCTATAACAGCCCATTCGCCGCCAATAGAATCCACAATAGGATTTGTAACTGCTGTCTGCAAGTAATTTTCAGCTTTATTTAATCCATCAAATGCCGGCTGATAAATGGTTATTCCATCCTGTTTCTGTGCATCAGCAACAGTTTCCCCTGCTCTTTCTGTTTCATCTGCTGTTCCTGCAAGGAATTCCTCATCCGAAACAATCTCTGCTGTTCCCGACAGCATTTCTTCCTGTAAAAACTCATACTGTTCTGCTCCTAATACAGAAAGAGGTGACTGAATTGCTAACATAACCACTATCACAGAAACTACTTTTTTCAAATTCTTTTCTCTCATTTTTCCTCCCCTTTAATTGTTTATTTTGTGCCATATACATAAATTTTCTATAAGACAAAAAAAGGTTCTTTTACCATTCTGGCAAAAGAACCTTTCAATCATTCAATATGAAATTTATTACTGCATATTGCTGTACACAAAAAATCTCCTCAGCCCGGAAATACTCTATATGCATGGCAGGTGTTCTGACTTCGCTTCATCCTCGGAAATGCCTTCTCAAATCATCATTCAATGGCTCCTATTTCCTCGTCCGCTTCACAGCAGAGGTGACTGTACCGGAATTTCACCGGTTTCCCTTTTAACCTTGAACCTAAGGCTCAACGACCACTTAGACTATGCAGTTATATACTCTTATAGTACATAATTGCAAGAAATATGTCAAGTATGGGATTTTTTCACTTTTCTCTGGTAAAATTATAAATTTCTACGTTGTTATCACCTAAATTTTTTTCATCACAAAAAAACTCAATTCTGTCTCCTGGTTTTGTATTATACAGTTTATAATCTACTTTTTCACAATTCAGCACCACACTTTTGTCTCCTAGCCCATCCTGTATTGCTACATTCTTCTCTAGCAAAACTACCATTTGACTGTTTTCTACATCTATTTGCTGTACTACTCCATCAAAAGAAGATGGTGGTACAAAGTCACATTTTGAATTTTTAAACTCTGCGGCTCTCTGATAATATCCCCAACTTAATGTTCCCACAGCAATACAAATCACCGATATTCCTGCAAAAATCAATGTCCGTTTTCCTAATTTTTCTTTTTTATTCATTTTGCATCTCCCTTTATCCATGTAATTCTAAAGGCAATCCATCAGGGTCAAAGAAAAATGTCATCTGCTCTCCTGTAAATTCATCTATTCGAATTGGTTCTGTTTCTATCCCCAGCCTTTGCAATTCTTTCACTGTTTCTTCTACCGACTCTACTTTAAATGCCAGATGACGCAAACCATTTGCCTCAGGATAACTTAATCTCTTAGGGCATCCAGGAATAATAAACAATTCGATTTCTATATTTCCCTGACGAAGGTCAATTTTATAGTCCTTTCGCTTTTCCCTGTAATTTTCCCGAATAACTTCAAATCCCAAAATATCTACATAAAATTTTTTAGATTTCTCATAATTACTACCAATAATCGCAATATGATGCATGGTATCTAATTTCATCGCTATCACTTCTCCTTATCCTTCACTGGCAACCTCAATAAGATTACCGTCCAAATCATAAAATCGCACAACTTGTCTTCCCCATGAGTTTACGGTAAGAGGTGTCACATATTCTATAATATCTTCATAAGATTGAAGCTTTTCTAAAAAATGTTCCATATCCCTTTCTGCAAAATAAAGCTCTGTTTTATTATGCTTCGAACATAACTCTCTGTGTATTGTTTCTTTCCAAAGGTTTTCCTCCTGAAGAACCAGTCCTTCTGTTAAAATCACATTTCCGCCACTATCAAGAACGACTTCAAGTCCAAATAAATCTCTATAAAACCTTTTGGATTTTTCTATGTCCTTTACAACAATCAGTACATTTTTTAATTTCATCTTTCGCCTCCTAAAAAGAATGTTTTCCCTACTTCTCTTTAAATCATAGAATTCCTCTGATTTTTTTGAACTTCGCCTGAAACAGCGTTAATAGATATGACTTATAAATAATAGATATAAAACAGATATGATATTAGAATTTCTTGATTTGTTTTTTTATCTATGATTTTTGAGATTTTCCAATTCTTCCAAAGAAATATCGCAAAGTTCCATGATTTCCTCATCACTTAGCCCTTTTAACAACATTTTCGATACAATTCTTTTCTGAGCATTTATGATTCCCTCTTTTAATCCTTCTTTTCGCTCATCTTTTAACATTTCTTCTAAAGTCATAAAGCGTTCCTCCATCTCGCGACTTTCTTTTACATGCCGGATAAACTCCTGAAGCTTTTTCACATAGTCATCATGAAAATCCCCCTGACTTTCTTTTAAATCTGCTTTTACAAATTTCAAAAAAGCCAACAGTTCCTTGGAAATTTCACCCTCATTCTCTCCGCAAGTACTTAAAAATACAATTTTCCTTCCGTCTTCTAATGGTGTTCGATCGCTTTCTTCACACTGCATCTGAAAAGTATAACGATATTTTCTTTCGCCAAAAGGATCAAAATCACAGATAAAAATCACGTAACTATCAGGTAATTCTGCATATTCTCTTCCTGATAAAAGAAGATCCATATCCATTTGGCTTTGATAATATCTGCTGCGTCTGCCAAGTGCAGGTTTTTTAGTCATCTGCATTTCCACATTATAACAGGTATTTTTCTCATCTTTAGCATAGACATCTAAACGAACGCCTTTATAGTCCGGGTGATAAACCATACTTTTTTCCCAGCTAACATCTACATGGTCAATTTCTATTTCCAATGCTCTCTCCAAAAACTCTTTACAATTTTCAGGATTTATCATCACTGCACCAAACATAAAATCATTCTTAATTGTAAGATTACTTAAACATCTTTTCTGCATATTCTTCCTCCATTTCCAGAGGAATTCTATAAAAAAATTATAACATGTAGATTTTATAGTGTCAAAGATGAATAACACCTCTCCCTACAATATCTGTATTTTACAAAACAGAGAAACTGCCGCCTCACAGTTTTTCAACTGCAAAGACGACAGTCCTCCTTTAATAAATACTTAAAATCATATAAATAAATCCCATTGCCAGCATTTCCACCGGTAATCCGCGAAATGCTTTTCCTGTTCTTGCAAATTTCAATGTTTTCTTTACAGAAATGAATAAAATAATCGGAACAAGAATGGTCCATACTAAACCTACGATTTCTCCAAAACTTTCCATATCAAATGGTCTGATAAAGATTGCCAAAGGAATAACTAACAGTAAGCTATGTGTATTTGTAATCTTTTTCTTGATAATTCCATTGGTAAAGGCAAGCGCCATACCTGCTGTTAAAAATCCGAAAATTGTTTCTAAAAATACTTTAGACTGCATTTCTGTTTTCAAAATCATATTACCGAAAATCATTCCTGAACCAAAGAATTCTCTGGCAATACTTAAAAGTATCCAAAATCCCCATGCAATGGCACATTCCCAGAAAAGTTCTCCGTACTCTGCCTCCACATTTTCTGCCAATACATGCTTTGCGGTAAAAAGTCCCAGCAAAACAGTCATAATCCAAAGTCCTGTAGTTACTGAAGTTCCCAGATAAGAAAATGCCAGCAAGAATGCAGATGCACTTACCGCTCCGGTTCCAATAAATACACAAAGTTTTAAGCTCCAGTCAGGTACGAAATCCTGTAAAAGATTTTTCAGAAACTCAGCAAATACTACGGACAAAATCACAAGAATACCTGCAGCAAAGGCTTCTTTCATTCCTGCTGAAAATAATACAATCCCAAAAGCAAAGGCTTCTGCCGGATATCTTAATTTCATGTCGTATCCTCCGTTTTCCTATTTTACTGTCTGTAAAAATTCAAATGCTGTGTTGATACCTGTTACTACTGCTGTAGAAGAAATGGTTGCTCCTGATACAGCATCTACCTGTGTTCCGTTTGCAGGTACTTCTTCTGTTTTTTCAACACCTGCTGCTTCATTCATACATTTTTCTGCAAGACTGATAAATCCTCCAACAGAAATACTTACTCCTGAAACTGCATCTGTTTTTCCCTGTTCATTTACCTGAAGGAAATCTAAAGACTGATTTTCAATAAGAGCATTTGCCAGAGCTTCTGCCTGTTCTTTCCATGTAAGTCCGTCTTCTGTCATTACATATTCTCCGTTTTCAGACAGTACACTCTTTGTACTTCCATCTGCTCCTACTGCTTCCCAGTTTACTTCTGCAATTTTTCCGTCTTTTACAGTTACTGTTACTACATCTGTAAACCCGTTATTGTCCGGAGCATCTGCTTTTGCCTCATAAGTTCCGTCTTTTAATTCTTTTAAAAGTTCTTCATCAGATACTTTTTCTTCTTTTTCGAGGCTCATGCCCGGTAAAAATACAGGAGCTTCCACACCTTCAAACTGACTGAGGAATTCTGCGTCTGCAACTTTTGCTCCAAGACCTTCTGTTTCCTTTTGTTCTGTTACTTCTACTTTTGTTACTTTTTTCTTTTCTGCATCAAAGGATACATTCATCACAATATCTCCGCCATATCCTTTTACCTTTGCAGTTACCATATAACCGTTTTCTGTCTTAACTGCTTTTTCAATACCTTCTGCGCCTTTAGTATCGATTTCTTCTTTTACCTGTTCTTCTACTGTATTAGAAGCACCTGTTCCCATATCTTTTGCAAGAGCATTGGAGCCTATAATTACTCCAAAAGAAAGTGCTGTAACAACTGCTAACGCAATAATTCCTCTTACATTTTTATTCTTCATATTTTCCTCCACTACGCCTCTTTTTTCTTCATTCCATATACATGCTTTTTATAAAGCATAGACAACATACCTGCCATACAGTTTGCTGTTAAAATACCGAAACAAATTCCTTCCGGATAAACACTGAAAATTCGGATTGCCGCAGTAATAATACCTGCTACAGCTGCATAAATCAACTTACCTTTTCTGGATGCAAAAGCATAGTCTGTAAGCATATAGCAACCACCCATAATCAATCCGCCACCGAAAAGATTTAATAAAATATCGCCTGTAAAAAGCCCATCCGGTCCAAAAATAAAAGTCAACAGGGTAACTGTTCCGATATAAGTAACCGCAGCTTCTACATTTACAATTTTTTTATAGCACATATACGCAAATCCTACTAAAAGCAGTAATTTACTTGTTTCTCCCATTGCCCCAGGCATCTCTCCTAAGAACATCTGAAGATAGCTGTAACCTGTTTCAGCACCGCTTTTTGCTGTTCCTAAAAGAGTCGCAGCAGAAACAGCATCTACAGAAACTGTTCTTGGTACAACATACTGCATAACAGCGCTTGGCCATGCTACCATAACTAAAAGTCTTCCCATAAGAGCCGGATTTACAAAATTATTTCCAATCCCGCCAAACATCTGCTTTACAGCCAAAATACTAAAAACATCTGCCGCCACAAGCGCCCAGACCGGTACCGTAACCGGCATATTAAAGGCAAGCAAAAGTCCTGTAACCACGGCACTAAAATCACCTGCTGTCACCTGTTTTTTTGTAATCTTCTGCCATGCAAATTCCGTCAACACACACACTGCCACAGAAAGCCCTGACAGGTATAATGCCTGAATTCCAAAATAGTAAATTGCCCCTAAAAGTGCCGGAATCAGGGAGATCGTTACATGCATCATAACATTTCTGGTTGTTCTGGAAGTACGAATATGCGGTCCGTTAATTACTCTTGTCTGACTCATGATTTTTTCACCGCCCTTTCTCTCATTCTCTGTTTCACCATATCCCTTGCCATTCTTGTCCTTACAGAAAGCTCTCTTTTGGCAGGACAGATATATGAGCAGCAGCCACAGGCAATACACTCGCTGGCATACAAACTCTCACACAAATCATAATCTTCTTCTAAAAACGCAAATTCAATCTGATAAGGAACCAAACCTGCCGGACACACACTTTCACAGCCGGCACAGCGAATACATGGCTGTTCCTCATACTGACTGTCAGGAAGTACTAAAATTCCGGAAGTATTCTTAGTTACATAGAAAAGTTCACTTTCTCCATTCCAATCTGAGGCTACGCAAGGTCCTGTCATTGGTCCACCTGCAATAACTCTGTTCTTCTTTACTGTCACACCTCCACAAAGTTCTACCAGCTCTTTTGCAGAAGTTCCGATTGGAACAAGATAATTCCCCGGATTTTTTACACAGCCTGTTACAGTAACAATTCTTCTGATAAGAGGTATCTTTCCAAGAAGCATATCCGCAGCTGCTTTGGCAGTTCCTACATTAGAAACAATCGCACCTGCCTCTGCCGGAAGTCCTCCCATCGGCACTTCTCTTTCCATAACTGCCTGAATAAGCTGACGCTCTCCACCCTGAGGATACTGTGTAGGCAGTACCTTTACTTCTATATCTTTTGTATCTTTTAAAATTTCCCCAAGAACCTTGGCAGCCTCCGGTTTATTATCTTCCATACAAAGATATGCTTTAGGAGCGCCGGAAGCCTTTAGCAGAAGACGAATACCATTTGCTACTGCATAGCTGTATTCCAGCATCAAACGATAATCACAGGTTAAAAATGGTTCACATTCTGCTGCATTAATCAGCAATGCATCAATTTTTTTATCTGTTTCGTATTTCTTATGAGTCGGAAATCCTGCGCCGCCCATTCCTGTAAGACCGCCGTCACGAACTCCGACAATAATTTCTTCTTTTGTAAAGCCTTCAATATCTACCAATTTGCTTTCATATTCCTGCGCATCCTGTTTTGAGGTTTCTCCTCTTTTTATGATACACGCCAGAATATTTCTTCCCTGATTGGTTACTTCTTCTACTCGGAGAACCTCTCCGCTTACACTTGCATGTAAAGGAGCTGCCATAAATGCCTCCGGAATCCCAATTTGCTGCCCTGCTTCTACTTTATCTTGTGGCTTGACTAACAACTGACATTTTCCGCCAAAGGACTGCTCTGACAAAATCGTAACTGTCTCAGGCCAATATTCATGGACAGGCAGGTCCATGGTCATTGCCTTGTCATAACCATCTGTGGGATGAATTCCGCCGGGGAATTTATTCTGCTTCTTTTTCCACATACTCTGTCTTCCTCCACTATTTCTATCGTTAAATTATTGACATACTTTAATAAAATAACATATTAGACTGGTTTTGACAAGATTATTTTTTTTGTAAAACGATAAAAATATTTAATATAGATAGGCAAATATGATATAATAATTTTTAAAGATTATTCATTTGCCAACGGAGTCTGTCGTCTTAAACATTATTCAGAAATATGCACTTAGGACGACAGCTCCATAAAGTAAAATACAGCAAGACAAAAGGCAATTCTCCTTTGTCCTGCTGTATTTTTATTTATAAATCTTTCATTTCCACTTAAAGAAACAATTCGTCTTTCTTTCTGTCTTCACAAACTTTTTTCATCTTCATAGATGCAATTTTTACTTTCAGCTTATTAACTTTTCTTGCTTTTTTCGGACAAACCTGTACACATCTCATACAGGAAATACATTTGCTTTTATCTGTTTTTTTCGGTGACTCTGCTGATATAGCCCCTACCGGACAGACCTGTGCGCATAAGCCGCAGCCTTTACAGTCTTTCCCTGCTTTTGGTTTTAACGGAACACCATTATATTTGCGGTAAGGTTTGTTTCCCGGTACAGAAATTTCTTTCTCGTCACCGGATTTGATTTTATGTATAATCTTCTGAGCAAACTCTTTTAATTCTTTCTTGTCTTTTGCATCCGGTCTTTTTCTTGCAAACTGATGCATAATAGAATGTTCTGCAACTGCTGACACTGCCGCTGTCACATGAAATCCGCATAAATCCACCTGTTCTTTTAATTCTAGTAATGTATCTTCATAAGCACGATTTCCATATACAGCCACTAAAACAGCCTTCGCCTTATTGCCTTTCATTTTTTTCATACGCTCCAGTGCAGGTGCCGGTACTCGACCGCCATAAGAAGGCACACCGAAAATGCAGATATCATCCTCTTTAAAAGCTCTTACATTTTCCCCTGAATTCTGCTTGCTTAAATCAATTTCTCCATAAGTACCAAATTCCTTGGCTAATAATTTTACAATTTTTTCTGTACTTCTTGTTGGACTAAAATAAATCGCATAGACACTCATATTTCCACTATTCCTTCCTAAAACTATTGCTTATAAATAGACAATTATAGTTCTTTTTCATCAAAGATGCAAGAACGAATTCTCTTAGAATCATTTTGCCATTTTGCGAAATTCAAAGGCATATAACACCAGAACAATCGCCATAATCACCATTTCACCTAAAATCAATATATATGCAATTCCCATTGGAATTTTCGGCATAAAAACCAATACACCCAGAATTATAAATAAAGTAGCTGTGCATACCTTTCCATACCATTTTGCTCCATCCAATTTTTTACCTCGGCGTAGATTTATCAATCCCATAACCGCCATAAATCCTTCCTTAATTGCCATAAGCACTACCAGCCACACCATAGGTTTATATCTCGTACACAGGCATAATGCCACTGCTCCATGAGTAAGTTTATCTGCAAAGGGGTCTACAAATTTTCCAAGTTCTGTTACCATATTAAATTTTCGGGCTACTTTTCCGTCAAATAAATCGGTAATCGTTGACACCAGAACAATTCCTGCTGCCAGATAATAATCTTTCACACTGTCTGCATTCAAATAAATTACACAAAAAACCGGTATCAACAGAATACGAAAATATCCCATACAATTTGGTATAGACCAAATTTCTTCTTTTTTAATTTTTCCTATCATGTTATCACTCTCTTTCCTTATTTTTCATCATCCAAAAGCCGAAGTTTTGTTACCTGTTCGATTTTTGCAGGATAACTTTCCATAATTATTCCTGTATGTGTTACAGCAACATAATCTCCCACATCAAATTCTGAAAGCTTTATAGGTGTATTATGCCATTCCAATTTTGTATTATCTTCCACCGAAAAAGTAAATGCTCCTCTGTCATTGATATCATTGGTTTCCAGTCCTTCTACCTGAATATAACTACCATTTTCTCCTATCTCTGTAATGACAGCGTTAAAAGACTCTGTTTGATTTTCTTTTAAGGATTTTTCATAGCCTATAAAATAAAAAATCACTGCGGTAAAAAGAAGAAGTACGATAACCAGACATAAATACACAATTTTTTTCTTTTTCATAGCTCCCTCCTTGTCACTGTAAAACAAGTATGACGCAATTCATTGCAAAATAAAAAGCATCATCGACATTTCATATTATATCAAATATCAATGATGCTTTCTATGTTATTTCAATTTTACTGCTGCTTTTTCTTCTAAATTGATTATTTCAAACTTCCCACTACGCTTTCTGCAATTTCTAAAATCCTGCCGGAATGAATAAGATTTTTGATATACTCAATATGCGGATGCAAAATCATATCTTTTTCCATAACAGGAACTGTCATTTTCAATTCGCTGTACACGGCTTTTGACACAGAGCTTACTTCCACATCCTTGTCCTGAAACTGCTGCGCCTCATAGTCAGATAAAAGCTCTATAGCAAGAATGTATTCCAGCTTTTCTGCCACGGTTACCGCTTTTCTGCAAGCAAAATATCCCATAGCAACATAATCTTCCTGATTGCCGCAGGTAGGAGTATTATCAATGGTTGCAGGTGAACATAAAACTCTCATTTCATTGAGCAGCCCTGCCTGTGTATATTGAGGTATCATAAGTCCTGAATTCAACCCCGGCTGACGAATACAGAACCACGGATATCCGGAAAGATTTTCATCAATAATTCTGTTATTTCTTCTCTCAGACATTTTACCCAAAGTACAGGCTGCAATACTGGCGCTGTCCATCTCAAGCCCTACATAAGAGGAGTCTGCATTACAGGCTGAAATCACATCTTCCTCTCCCGGTTCGCTCCAGATAATCGGATTATCACAACAGGAATTCATTTCTATTTCCAAAGTTCTTCTGGCATCTTCCAGTGTTTTTCTGGATGCACCATGAAGCTGCGGCATACATCTTAAAGATAATGCATCCTGCACACGACTTCCCTGATATTTCTTTATTACTTTGGAATTTTTCAAGACTTTTCTTATATTTTCTGCCACTTTCGCCTGTTCACCATGAGGACGAACCTTCATCACTCTTTCATCAAAAGCATTCATCACACCTTTTAATGTCTCCACTGTCAACGCACCGATGACATCCGCTGTTCTGGCAGCCTGCAGCATATCATACAAAGCCAATGCTCCAAGAGCCGTAGGAGATGTTGTTCCCGAAACAAGAGCCAGACCTTCTTTGGAACTTAATTCCATAGGTTGCATACCTGCTCTTTGTAAGGCTTCTTTGCCTGAAAGCAATTCTCCCTGATACCAGGCTTCTCCTTTACCCAGCAATACCAAAGCTATATGCGCCTCTAAAGCCAGATACCCTACGCTTCCCGCTTCCGGTACTTTTGGTGTAATACCCTTATTTAAAAACGCTCTATACTTATCCAGAACTTCCAGACGCACACCACTGTTTCCCCGTCCCAAATTCTGTAAAACCATAAGCATAATTCCGCGAACCCCTTCTTCTCTTAACGGTTCACCCACGGAAACTGCATGTGTTAAAATAATATTTTCCTGTAACTGTGCTGTTTCCTCTTTTCCGATTGCTTTTGTACAAAGAGCGCCAAAACCGGTGGTAACACCATACATGACTCTTTCTTCTTCCACCCATTTCTCCACTAAGGTGCGACTTCTCTTTACACGCCGGCAATATTCATCAGAAAAAACAACCTCTGCCCCATATCGTGCAACTGCTACAAATTCTTCCAGATGAATTGGATTACCCAGCTCTACCCTTTTTATATTTTTACTGTTCTCCATTTGTAACCTCCTGCTACATAATATCTTTCTTTGTTTCCTTATCCAGGAAAAACAGTTTTATTGCAGAAGCAACCTGTAAAATGAAAATAGTGAGAACCACAAAACCACCGCAGGCAGCCAGATATTTTACACCATCAACACCTTGTTCACCGCCTCCGAAAGCAACCATAATACATGCAATTAATCCGATAGAAACGCCCCATACAATTTTCTGCCAGATTGCCGGTTCTTCATCGTGTTTTGCACCTTTTGTACATAAAGCAGCAATCGTAGTGGACATAGTATCTGCTGTAGTTGAAAAGGCTGCAATAAGGGCAACAATAATTACCGGAATAATAATTGCGCCTAAAGGCACATGTTTTAAAAATTCCCAAATTCCGGCTACCGCTCCTTCTTCCTGAATAGTCGTAATAATATCTGCTTTTCCGCTTGTCTGCCATTTCAAAGCAGTTCCACCCCATACAGAAAACCATACAAAGCCAAAAGATGCAGGTAAAATCCAGTTAATTACCAAGAACTGACGGACTGTTCTTCCGTAAGCAATAATTGCAAAAAAGATACCCATAAGTGGAGCATAGGCAATCCAGATAGCCCAGTCATACATGGTCCACCAGGTAACCAGAGCTTCGCCTCCTACTGTTCCCGGATCAAATCCCCATGTCCAGAAACGGTCCAACCAGTATCCTAATCCTACATTTGCCATATTCAGAATATAAAGTGTAGGACCAATTAAAAACAATACAATCAAAAGCACATAAAAAATTTTGGAAGTAAGTCCTGCCAGCCACTTAATTCCTTTATCAATCCCTGTTACAGATGCAACAGTAAAAGTTGCTGTAATAATCGCTGTTAAAATAAACCATACAATCGGTCCCTGTTTTATGCCGTAAGCAGAAGAAAGTCCTGTTCCAATCAAAGCGAGTCCTGCTCCAAGAGATGATGCCAGTCCAAGTGCAATGGCAAGTACAGATAATACGTCAATGATTGCTTTCCAGAAACCTTTTGTAACCCCTTCTCCAAAAAGAGGAATTAAAGATGCAGAAACAGAAAGTTCTTTCTTTCTGTTAAAATACATATACGCAATTACCACACCGGAAAGTGCGTACATAGCGTAAGGAACAAAAGTCCAATTGTAGAAACTGCGTCCCATAGCAAACTGTGCTGCCTCATCAGACAGTGCTTTCACGCCATATCCATCCAGCTCTCCATAAATATTTCCAAAATAGATCAAAACTTCATTTACACCATAAGTAATCAACCCTGTTGCAATACCGCCGGTGAGCGTCATAGCAAACCATGAACCAAAAGAATATTTCGCTTTGGCATCTTTACCTCCAAAACGAATGTTACCTGTCTTTGAAAAAGCCAATAATGTCACAACCACTAAAGTTACCATGGCAACTACCTGATACAGCCATCCAAAGGAATCCAAAGACCATGAAAAAATCCCCTTTGTAACTTTTGTCAGCCATTCATTGTTTATGATGCCTAAAATTGCCGCGCCCCCTATCACCAGAAAACAAGGAATAAATACGTTCCAGCGTATAGGTTTTTTGTTTGTCTTATTTCCTTCCATACTTTTCTTTGTCCGATTTTAAAATCGGCTCGCTCCTTTCTTTTGTTTTATACCATACTAATATGCAATTTTCGTGCCAAATAAAAAAAGTGTAATTTTCCACGTTTTTCTTTTTTTCCACGATTTAAAAGTGCCAAATAATTTTGCATTATGCAAATTTATTTGGCACTTTTCTTGTCTTAAACCTTTTCCACTGATATAATAATCAAAACAGCACTTACAGACAAATTACAAAAAGGAGAATTTTTCATATGAAAGCTTTTTATGATATCTGTTTTACCACAAATGAACAATATCTATTTCTTCATGTACAATACGGAAACATTCATATAGAAAATACTTATGCACCATTATTTAAAAACTGGATTTCCTATCAAAGACACATTACTTCTGTTTTCCCTATTACCGAAGAAGGCACAAACGGTGAATTTATCTGGGATGGAGACTCTTTTTTCTATGAAAGAATGGATGCACCAAATAAAGGCTTTTATTATTTCTTAGTAAAACAGAACCACTTAGAAGATTTACTGATTCAATCTTTAAATTTAATTACCGATGGTGTTCAGATTTATGATGAAAACGGATGTGCTCTGTTTTTTAATCAGGCAAGCCGCAATCTTTCTCACATTCCCCCTGCTCTGGACATAAGAGGACGCCACCTTTTAGATTTATTTGCCATTGATGAGCAAATCAGCACAACCATGACTGCCTTACGTACCAAAGCTCCTGTTATTAACCGAGTAGACCATTTTTCTACTTCCGGGGGTGTTTCCATTGCCTCTGTCAATACCTCTTATCCTGTTTCAAAGGACAATGAAGTAATCGGTGCCATTGTATTTGAACAGACACAGGAAATAATTGACTGCAGCAAAGAAAAAATGGCACAGGCAGAAAAAGCGCTGCGTGATTTCCACCCCAATACTCCTCCTACCCGTTTTTCCGGTTATACTTTCGACCACATTATCGGGCATGGAGAAAATCTCCAAAAAGCAGTTCGTATAGCCAGAAAAATTGCTCCTCAAAACAATTCTGTTCTTCTGGTGGGAGAAACAGGAACCGGAAAAGAAATTTTTGCTCAAAGTATTCACCGTTGCAGTCCCAGAAAAAACAAAAAATTTGTAGCGTTAAACTGTGCTGCAATTCCGGAAACTCTTATTGAAAGTCTTTTATTCGGAACACAAAAAGGCAGTTTTACAGGCAGCGAAAATAAAGCCGGATATTTTGAAGAAGCAGAAGGCGGGACTTTATTTTTAGATGAAATGAACTCTATGAGTCTTGCCATGCAGTCAAAAATTTTACGTGCCCTTCAAGAAAATTCTTTCCGCAGAGTAGGTGGACAAAAGGATATTTCCATGGATGTCCGTATTATTTCTTCCTGTAATAAAGATCCATTCCTCTGTATTAAAGAAAACGAACTGCGAAAAGACCTTTTTTACCGTCTTTCCACAGTTATGATTGAATTGCCTCCTCTTAGAAATCACAAAGAAGACTTAGAAGAACTTATTCAATATCATCTTCGTTCTACTGTATTTCAATATGTACACAGTTCCACAGAACTCAGTCCGGAAGTCATGGAACTTTTCTATCATTATGATTGGCCGGGAAATGTAAGAGAATTATTCCATGTATTAGATTATGTCCGCAATATCTCTGACGGAAATACTATCCTTTTAGAGCATTTACCTTCTTACCTTCTAAAAACAAAAAAAGCACCGGAAACTATTAAAAAAGTTCCCGATACTTCTATCTCTTTTCAAAATACGTCTCTTCAAAACATGATGGACGAATATGAACATGAAATTCTGCGTTCTGCTTTAGAACATTTTGGATACAATATTACAAAAACTGCTGACGCTTTGGGTATCCGCAGACAAAGTCTGCAATATCGTATTCACAAATACGGCATTCATATTTAATATTCTTTTCTTCCAAATGCTTCGCTGATATTCATAGAATTTCTGTATTTAGCAATAGTTCTGCGGGAAATATCGATACCCATTTCCTGCAGTTTCTCTGCTAAAATCCTGTCGCTGTATGGTTTTTTCTTATCCTCTTTCTCTATGATATTTTTTAAACATTCTTTCACATACTCAGTACTCTTATCTGTTCCTGAAGAAAAGAAAAAAGAAAGGGGAAACATACCCCATGTACACTGCAGATATTTTCCCTGTACGGCACGACTAATTGTAGAAGGATGTACCTGCAGTCTTTTCGCTGTTTCCTTCTGAGTCATAGGCTTCAAATAATTTTTACCCTTTTGAAAAAATTCTGTCTGACTTCGTAAAATCTCCTCTGTAAGATGCAACAAAGTATGATTTCTCTGTTCTATACAACTTTTCAGCCATTCTGCCTGACGAATTTTTCCTTTAATATATTTTTCTGCTTCTTCTCCCTGATTCTGCATCATCTGTCTATAAAAAGAACTGATACAAATTTCCGGACTGTCATAATCATTGACCAAAATTTCAAAGTAATCCTTTAATTTTACAACAATCACATCAGGAATAATATAGTTTTTATATGGTCTTCCCGGAAAATATCCTGCCGGTTTGGGATTTTGCTCTTTGATTTCCTCACAAGCTTGCGCAACCTCTTTTAAATCTCTGCCTGTTTCTTTTGCAATTTTAACTAACTGATTCTTTGCAAATTCATCTATGTAATTTTCTACAATTTCACACGCAAGAGAAGTACATCCTTTCTTTCGCAATTGTATCAGCAAACACTCCTGAAAATTTAACGCACCTACCCCTAAAGGCTCCATGGTACATAAAATCTGTCTGGCCTTCTGTACTTTTTCCGGTGAAATTCCCAGAACATCTGCGATTTCCTCCTCCTTTTCAAGTAAATAACCTCTCTCATCAAGACTTTGTATCATATAGCTTATGATAGAAGAAACTTTCTTATCCAAGTCCATAAAAGCCAACTGTTCCAGTAAATATTCTCTTAAATCCGGCTCATTTTCTTTCCAAAATTCACTGCTTTCTTCCAGCTCCTGCTGATAATATACTTTATTTTGATAATCTCCGTTTTCCAACCATTCCAGCTTTCTCATGGTATCATCATTTTCCTGTTTTTTAGACCTTTCCTCCAATTCAATTACAGGATTTTCCAGCATAACCTCCTGTACATATTGTTTTAAATCCCATGCTGTCATTTGCAAAACAGAAACAGCCTGAACCATCTCCTGAGATACCTTTGTCTGTATTTCTAATTCTTGTTTTAATTCCATTGAAATCCCTCTGCTTTCCCCCTTTACATTCCAAGATTATTTCTTTTTATCTGCTTTCTTGGAAAACTCTCTTTTCCGAAACAGACTGCGAAGCAATACCATCCACCCCCATGAAATAGAAACTGCCGGAAGTGCAGACAAGAAGATTCCTTTCACAGGAGATATTTCCGTAAACACTACCGGGGCAAAAAACATAGCAAAAATAACTGCCATCATAACCACTAATGTCACTTTTTCTTTCATGGTATTCGGCGGAGTTAAAAAAATCTTTACAAGATCCATTTCCAATCTTTCCGGTTCTTTCTTCATTTGATATTTTCCTCCTAATTCTCAGTTTCTGGAAATATGTATTACGCTCTAACCGCTTCACATTCAGGATATCTTCGTTCTTTAGAAAAAGGTGTACAAAATCTTACTGCATTGATAATCACCTGCTGAATCTCCGGCATATAATAAATCGGATATTCTTCATGTCCCGGTTGAAAATAAAAGATTTTTCCCCGTCCTCTGTAAAACAAACATCCACTTCGAAACACCTGCCCACCGGAAAACCAGCCATTAAAAATCACATCATCTGGTTTTGGAATATCGAAAAATTCTCCGTACATCTCTTCTTCCGGAATTTCAATCATTTCAGGAATCCCCTCAGCAATAGGATGTGTAGGCTCAACACACCACAACTTTTCCTGCTCCCCATGTTTCCATTTTAAAGACATTGTAGTTCCCATCAGTCTTTTCATAATTTTACTAAAATGTGCGGAATGAAGCGCAATAAGCCCCATACCGGACAGTACATGGCGCTGTACTCTCTGCGCAACTTCATCTGAAAACTCATCTTGAAGCTGATGACTCCATATAATCAAAACATCTGTCTCATTCAGGACATCTTCCGTCAGTCCATGTTCTTCCATATTAAAGGTTGCTGTCCGAACAGAAAACTCTTCCTCTTTTGACAGAAATTCTGCAATACATCCATGAATCCCTTCCGGATAAATCTTATGAATTTGTTCATTTTCTATTTCTTGTTTATATTCATTCCAAACAGTAACTCGAATCATGATATTCCCCCAATTTTTTCTTTTACTATGTATCATTATACCATATACGCAGGCGAGGAAGCGCTCGTCAGAGCATTTTCTCGGCAAGTTGTGGCTTGCCTGGTATAATCCGGCATTTTGGGACGGCAAGCTGGTTTATCAGCTTGGTTTGCACTTTGTGCAAACATTATACCACAAATACATCCGAAAACGAAACAAAAAAACAGAGTCCATATTCTGCCAACGATATGTCTCTGTTTCTTTGTCTATGAGGATTCGACATTGCTTCTCACCGTATACTTTTTATGCGGAGGAGATATACGGTATCTGCATATTCATGCAGTAATTCAGTAACTTGTAACAGTAACTGTAGATTTATCATATACCACCTAAACAAAGTTTACAAGCCTCCCTGGGGGTTCATTTTTTAGTTTTATTTAATAAAACTGTCGATTCCCTTCTTCAATTTTCCCAGACCTTCTTTGTCCTGAAATTCCAGCTCTTCCTCCAGACATTCCTCCATATACTGCTTTAAAATTTCCTTCCCTGCACCATTTACTGCTGATTTTACTGCTGCCAGTTGGATAAGTACCTCACTGCAGTCCCTGCCGTCTTCTACCATTTTTTTTACCATTTTCAAATGCCCTGTTGCCCTTGCCAGACGGTTTACCATAGCTTTATCATAGGTGGTCTGTTTTTTATCTTCCATATTTTTCTCCTAAAAGGCAGCTGGTACTAACAATAGATATCCTCATCTGCATTTTCATTCCACTGATATCCCATTTCTCTGGCTGCCTTTTCTGCTGCGGCAATATCCAAAATATCAGTAATTGCCCAAAGAGCCGTATCCATACCTGATACTGTATTTCCACAGGAATAAAACTTTCCGTCAATAGCCACCTTAGCGCCTTCAATTCTCTCAATACCGGCAGTAAACATCCTATTCCAGTTGGCATCCATAGGAAAATCAGCAATCCTTCTACGATACAAAAGCCCTGTCTGTGCCAAAATCGCAGAACCATTTCCAATCATCAAACAATAATCTGCATTTTCTGCTGCCTTTTTTATTAACTTTAATGCTCTTTCATCTTTCCACAAAAGCCTTCTTGCACCTTTTCCACCGGGAATAATTAAAATCCCATCAATTTCCTCCGGTACAAGAAAGTCCGTCCATACTTTTACTCCATGTACGCTATTAATTACATCTCCGGAAACAGACAAATAACGAATATGAAATTCTTCCGGAATTTTCCCAAAAACTTCTGCTGCTCCAAAGGCATCTAAGGTTTCAAAATCGTCAAACAATACAATGTTCACATACATCTTTAAATCCCCTCCCTTTTGTTGATTTCCGCCAGATTGATGGTTCTGGTGCAAATTTTCTTTGCCAGCTCCGCATTATGAGTAACCATTAAAAGCCCCAATTTTCTTTCTTCTACCTCTCTGAGCATTAAATTCCAAATCTGCGCCTGAGTAATTACATCTAACATAGTACTCATTTCATCTGCAAAAAGAAAATGTGTGCCGGAAAACAAAGAGCGAGCAACACAAAATCTCTGAAGTTCTCCACCGGAAAGTTCTCTGGGATACCTCTCCAGCCAATCCTTCTCAATTCCCAATGCCTCCATAACTTCTTCACGAAACATCCCAGACTCCTGAAGGACTTTTTTCATCTTCCAACGAGGATTGATAGCTTTTTCCGGATGCTGATAAATTAACTGAACCGGAGCTCTTCCCTTTCTTGGAAGAGGTTTTCCATCCAATAAAATATCCCCCCTTGTAGGCTTTAAATATCCTGACATAATTTTTACCAACGTACTCTTTCCATATCCACTTGGTCCTATCAGGCCTACTCTTTCTCCTTCTTCTACTTTCAAACTTACATCTTTTAAAATCCACGGCTGATTGTCACCATATCGAAAACTCACATTCTTTGCTTCAATCTGCATGTATACACCTCACATATCCCCCACGTACTTCTCTCATAGGAACATTTTCTTCACACTCTTTTGTCTTATGGGGACATCTGGGAGCAAACAGACATCCCTTGGGCAAATATTTTGCATAAGGCTGAAAACCGGGGATTGGCTCAAATCCATTTTGTGGGAGAGCTTTCCACAACGCCTTAGAATAAGGATGTCGAAGGGCATCTACCCCTTCAATAAAATCCTTTGCATCTGCCATTTCCACCGTAGTCCCTGCATAAAATACAGCAATTCTGTCTGCAATATGAAATGCCAAATCAATATCATGCGTAATTAAAATAACGGCTTTTCCCTCATCTGCCAATTCTCTGAATATTTTCAATGCTTCCAATGCCATTTCCAAATCCAGTCCCGGCGTAGGCTCATCTGCAATAATCACATCTGCCCCACTTAATACTGCTGTAGAAACTAAAATCCTCCTTGCCATTCCTCCTGAAAGCTGAAAAGGATATAACTGTTCTGTTTTTTCATCTAAATGAAATCTTTGAAAGATTTCTCTTTGGGTTTTTATCATTTCCTTATCCGCCTTGATTCCTCGTACCTGTGTACCCACTTTCATCAATGGATCCAGATAAGAAACAGACTGCGGAACCAACGCCATTTCTTTCCCACGTAAAGTTTCTTTATCTTTCTGACTGAGCACATTTCCCTTGTAAGAAATTTCTCCGCTTATAGAAGCATTGTCCGGCAAAAGCCCCATAACCGCATGGGCAAGCAAGCTCTTACCGGAACCACTGGAGCCTGCAATGGCTACAATTTCTCCCGGACATACATCTAAAGTCAGATTAGATATTACTTTTAAATCATATTTTTCAAGTCCATGATCATACATCTGAAAGGACACGGACAAATCTTTTACTGATAAAATCGGTTCTTTTTTCATTTCTTACTCCTATTCATGGGCACTGTACGGGTCAATAATCTTTTTCAGATTTTCACCCAGCCTGTCAAATAATAAAACAATGATTACCAACATCAGTCCTGGGAAAAACGCCAGCCACCACATACCTGCTGAAATATATTTCATGGACTCAGAAAGAATAATTCCTATTGCCGGCTGTTCCGGTGAAAGTCCGAATCCCAGGAAAGTCAATCCGGACTCATGCATAATGGCATGAGGAAACATTAAAATCAATCCAATTAAAAACTGAGGAACCATATGGGGTAAAATATGATGTACCGTAATCCACCAACTGGAATGTCCCAGCTTTTTTGAAACCTCTATGTACTGCTGAGAACGAATTTGCAGCACTTCGCTTCGAATAATACGTGCCAAACCTGTCCAATGGGTTACTGCAACACCAATTAAAACGCCTTTTAACCCCTTTCCACAAGCAAAAGAAATTAAAATCAAAAGTACAGTATGCGGAATTCCCATAACTAAATCAATAAGCCAGTTCATCAAATGATCCAGCCATGATTTTCCTGTAGCTGCGATTACACCGACAATCAAAGCAATTACTGCGCTGACCGTAGATGCCACTACACCAACTACAATACTTACGGATAATCCTTTTATGGTTCTCACCAGCATATCTCTTCCAAGCATATCCGTACCGAAGGGATGTTTCAAAGATGGTGATAACCCCTTCTGTGAAAAGTCTGCCTGTATCAACTCATCGCTTAAAAGTATTCCTGACAAATAAACACCAAACAATACCGCAAAAATCAGAATGGCAAACATAATAGTCTTTTTTCGTCTGTTCAATATTCTGCTATTCATTTCGATATCCCTCCCTGATTTGCGGATCTACAATTCCATATATAATATTTGCCAACATATTTCCTACAAAAACAAAAAGGGTACTAAATAAAGTAATTCCCAAAAGCAGAGGAACATCCGAGCCCATACCTGCAGCAGAGGCTGCCGCACCAAGCCCCGGATAAGAAAAAACCGTTTCTGCCAGTACTGAACCGCCAAAAAGTTCACTAAATGAACCAAACTGCATTGTTATAGCCGGCAGCATAATATTTCTAAGTCCATGTCTTTTTAAGATACTCCATTTAGACTCACCTCTTGCTTTTGCAAATAATACATAGTCACTTTCCAGAACATCTACTAATTTCTCCCTTGTATGCAATGCCACATTTGCAAAAGAAAGAAAGCTCAACGTAAGTGCCGGCAATATCAGGTGATGAATTCTTTGCAAAATGGTAACCTGATCTGCCGGAACCCCTTTTGGCACACTCATTCCCATAGGAAACCAGCCAAGCTGAACAGAAAACAACATTAAAAACACAATTCCAATCCAAAATGTAGGAATGGAGCACATAATCAGACAGACCTTCTTTAAAATTTTATCTATCCATTTTCCATTAAAAATTCCCATAGCACACCCAATGGCAAATCCGATAACACCGGAAAATACCCATGCCGTCATCATCAATGCCAGTGAAGTGGCAAATTTCTCTTTTATTACATCAAGAACAGGTCTTCGATAAATTAAAGACACACCAAAATCTCCATGAAGCAGAGATTTGCCCCATGCCAGAAAACGTTCCACCGGAGGATCATTCAATCCCCAGTATTCCGCTATTTTTGCTCTTTGTTCTACACTTACATTAGGAACAGAACCTACATACTGCTGTACCGGATCTACCGGTGAAAGACTTACCAATATAAAGCTTATGATGCTTACTGCAATCAGCAGCGTAACCATACGCAGAAGGTACTTCCCTGTAAGCTTCAGATAATACTTACTCTTCATTTGTTTTCTCCTATACTCTCTATAACCACAATTAGAGTTGCTACTTTAGAACTTATTATAAATATGTCCTAATGCAACAACTCGAATTTTGTTTTTATGCTATTTCTATTCCCATGTCCATTCTGCAAGATTAGCAATCAATGGCCATGCCACACCATGTGCATGAATTCTCTGATTTCCAATATTCAAGCCGTCTTTTACATAATACAAATGTGTCATATTCACATAAAATGCCCAAGGTGCTTCTCCCTTCATAGAAGTACCTGTTGTTCCATCCCATTGTGCTTTCTGCCACCATTCGTAAGAATCTTCAATAGTAAGAGATGTCATTGCCTTATCCAAATATTCATCTGTAGCAGGATTGGTATAAAATTCCGGATTGTACCAGTCTGTTTTTCCTGCATTACTACTGTGGAACAGCATATAAGATGTCATTGGACTGTCAGAACCCCATCCCATAATCATAGGTTCAGAGAACATTCTCTTAATAGTTTCATCTTCGCTTACACCTTCTACGTTAATTTCAAATCCCATATTTTCTTTCGCCTGATTTGCCACAGACATTGCAACAGCCTGACGCATGGAATCTCCGGCAAAATACATCAGATTAAAGGCAAGCTTCTGTCCATCTTTATCACGAATTCCGTCTCCGTCTGTATCTGTCCAGCCGGATTGTTCTAAAAGCTCTACTGCATAATCCACATCTGTTTCAATTACATCTTCTTTATTCCACCACGGCATACCGTCACATTCAGAATACGCCGGCTTAGCAAATCCATTTAATGCTTCATCAATAATTTTATCTCTGTCAATTCCATAGCACATAGCCTTTCTTACATTAACATCAGAAGTAATATTATTTCCGATTTTATATCCATCTTCCGTTGTCTTTCCTTCATCCGGTACAGTCGGCATTGTAATACCGCGGTTATCTACAGACTCGACCTTTTCAACGTGCATTCCATCAATCTCTGTTGTTGCAAGTGTTGCAGAAGTCAATGCAATATCCACTTCTCCTGCTTTTGCAGCTACAAATCTGGCATCTTCATCCTGAATTAAAAAGACTGCTCTTTTTATTTCCGGCTGTTTGCCGTAATAATCTTCGTTTGCTTCTAAAATAAACTGCTGACCTTTATCCCACTGCACCATTTTATAAGGACCGGAGCCAATAATTTGCTCTGCTTCTAAACCAAATTTATCACTGTATGCTTTTTCCGGTACAATTCCCATCTGTGCAACTGTGTAAATAAAGGTTACACAGGGTTTAGAAAGCTTGAATTCTACGGTTGTATCATCTAATGCTTTACAACTCTCCAGCATAGTCAAGTCCATGTAGGTGGCTTTTTCTCTTGTTGTATTAAAAGTAAAGGCAATATCAGATGCTTTTAATGATTCACCATTTGTAAACTTTACATCATCTCTGATTTTAAAAGTCCAAGTAAGGGCATCTTCACTGGTGGTATATTCTGTAGCCAGATCATTTTCAATCTGCTCATCTCCGTTAATTTTTACCAAGGTAGAATAAATGGGAGAACCTGTATATCCAAATCCTGTACAAGGATCAAAAGAATCTCCTTCACTGGAAAATCCAATGGTTACCTCTGATTTTTCCTTATTTTCTCCAGCTTTTCCAGCTTCTTTTGTATCTTCCTTCTGTGTCTCTCCTTTTGCAGCAGCTGTTCCTGAATTTCCGGAAGCTCCACACCCTGTAACCATAGCAGAAACACATAACATTGCAGTTAATACTTTTATTCTCCTTTTCATGGATTTTATCCTCCTGATTCTTTCTTCGTGTTTTAGCTTCCTCATTATATACAGAAATATCCCCATGGGCAAGCCACCCCTGGGGATATTTTTTTTCTTTTTTTCTTCTCTTTTTTCCCTCAAATACAAGGAGTTATAAACACCTTTTATTAATCTTATTCAAAGCAAAACCCTATCCAGGGGTTAATCCTCCTTCTTACTGCTTACAATACTATAGTAGGCTCTTGAAGTCACCAAATACATTGCCACATAGAAAAGTGTAAAAATCACATAGCATATTCCCGTAACTGAAATCAGTAATTTCTGATTGTTAATTCCAAATAGTACAATAATTTTACTCATCATAGGGAATGCAAATGCCGTATGAATACCTGCTGCAATAAGAGGCATAAAAAATACAGTAAGTACCTGTGAATTAATACTCTTTCGTATTTCCTTACGGCTCATACCTACTTTTTGAAGGATTTCAAATCTCTGTTGGTCTTCATATCCTTCCGTTACCTGTTTATAATACATAATAAGAACCATTCCCACAAGAAACACCATCCCTAAAAGAATTCCCAATATAAACATTCCGCCATACAGTGCATAAAACTGCGCTCTTTCCATTTCTCTGCTTTCTACCATAACATGAAGATTTTCATTCTGTTGTTCAAACTCTGCTGCACGTTTCTGCAGCTCCTGTGCTATCTCAATTTGTTTATCCCCATCTGCCCGGAAATTAATACCACGATAATTATTCATAACAATTTCCATGCCGCTTAATGGTTCACATTCCCGTCTGATTTCAGAAAGCACATCCTTATCTTTTACAAAAATAAACATCGAAGATATCGTTGACATAATATCAATTCCATTGTCCACAAATGCAGGAACAATTTTCTTTATTTTCCACTCTCTTCCATTTTCCAAAGTAAGGGTATTATAATCATAGTCCAGTTTTGTATTATAAAGAAGAATTTCATTTTCTTCTAATGTTTCCTGCTTACCCATCAAACGATTATAATCTTCTACCGGAATAAAAAATAACTGCCTGATATGGTTATATACATCTGTTCCGTAGCTTTCCATTCGCTCCGCACTCATAACCAGTTCTTTTCCATCTAAATAGGCTGCCATCCCCAGATAAGTATAAAACAATTCATCTTTCTTCTCTGTCCCCTTTTCTTCCAGAACTTCTGAAACAACATCATAAAATTCTTTTACCTTTTCTTCATCTTCCGTCTGAACATCGATTACTAACTCCTGAGGATAACGGGCATTTAAGAAATCCTCAGCTCCCATATAAAGGCAGGAAACAGCAGATACCATAACCAGTACCATAGTTGATAAAATACAGATAGATGCCAATCCTTCTCCATTTCTTTTCATACGAAACATCATAGTAGATACAGAAATAAAATGATTGGACTTATAGTAATAACGTTTATTATTTTTCAGAAGTTTACAAAGTACCACAGAACCTGCCTGAAACAACAGATAGGTAGCTACAATTACCATAATTACAGCTACGAAAAACATACCGATTACCTGCATAGGTTCTTCAATTGACAACGCTATCACATAAGCGCCTGCCAGAATAACTACACCAAACACAGCTAAAATCCAGTTTGCTTTTGGCGGTTTTTCTCCCACTTGCGCACTTTTTAACAATTCAACCGGTTTCATTCTAAAAATCTGAAACAGACATTTCAATAAAATCAAAAGAAAAATAGGAAGAAATACCTCTAATGTACTCCTTATTGACAATACGGAAATCGTAAAGTGGAAATCTGCTTTACCTCCCAACATTTTTATCATGGCAAGTTCTCCTAATTTAGAGAAGAAAATACCGCTGACAATGCCGAAAGTAAGGGTAAGTCCTGTAATCTGAATACACTCCCACACCATAACGTAAGCCACATTTTTCTTACCCATACCTAAAATATGATAAAGCCCAAATTCCTTATATCTTCTTTTCATCAAAAAAGAATTGGTATAAAACAGAAAAATCAATGCAAAAACACCAATAACCAGACAACCAAAAGACAAGGTCATCTGCATGGTTTCACCGCCTGTCATTCCTCTTACAATTTCACTGGTACTTAAAAAACAAATCATATAAAACATCATAATCATGCCTACACAGGCAAGGATATAAGGTACATAAATCTTTTTATTCTTCTTTATTCCTGTCCAGGCAAGTTTAGGATAAAATCCGATTTTCACTCTGCCGCACCTCCTCCTGCCAAAACGGTAAGGGCATTGGAAATCTTTTCATACATCTGTTGTCTGGTATGATTTCCTCTGTAAATCTGATGAAAAACCTCACCGTCTTTAATAAAAAGAACACGCTTCGCATGACTTGCTGCTTTTACGGAATGTGTTACCATTAAAATAGTCTGTCCTTCTTCGTTTACTGCGGAGAACAATTCTAAAAGCTCATCTGTAGATTTAGAATCAAGAGCGCCTGTAGGTTCATCAGCCAAAATCAGTTTTGGATTGGTAATCAACGCACGGGCTACCGCTGCTCTCTGCTTCTGTCCTCCGGAAACCTCATAAGGATATTTTTCTAAAATTGCTGTAATCCCAAGTTTTTCTGCAATAGGAGCCAGCCTGTATTCCATTTCCTTATGTCCTTTTCCACTTAATACCAGAGGTAAGAAAATATTATCTTTAATAGAAAACGTATCTAAAAGATTAAATTCCTGAAATACAAACCCCAGATTTTCTCTGCGAAAAGCAGAAAGTTCTGCTTCCTTTATTTTTGACATATCTTTTCCATCCAGCCAAACCGTTCCTTTGGTAGGTTTATCAAGAGCTGCCAAAATATTTAAAAGTGTCGTTTTTCCGGAACCGGACTCACCCATAATTGCGGTATATTCTCCTTCCTCTGTACTGAAATTTACATTTCGCAGTGCTTCAACCTGATTTCCTCCAAATCGTGTTGTATATATTTTCTTTAAATTCTTTACTTCTAAAATCGCCATCTTGTTTTCCTCCTTGCTTTGTTCAAATGCATTGTATCAAAAAAGGGAAATGTCTCGCCATAACTTCCGCTTACATTTCCCTGTTTCATCTTACATTTTTGAAAGATTACTATTCAATTTCTAACTTTTTTCTCTTTAAATCCAGAATAATCTCTGTACCTTTATAAATTTCAGACTCAGCTCGAATTCCATATCCCAGCTTTTCACAAATTCTTTTGCACAAATACAGACCTATTCCGCTGGCTTTTTTATCCTGTCTTCCGTTATATCCTGTATAACCCTTTTCAAAAATCCTTGGCAAATCTTCTTTGGCAATACCAATTCCCGTATCTTTCACTACCAAAAGCTGCTGTGGCTTCCATAAAAGGGAAATACGCCCACCCGGCTTTGTATATTTTAATGAATTAGACAAAAGCTGTTCAATGACAAATAATAGCCATTTTTCGTCTGTAAGAACAACTGCATTCGTAGTTTCGTATTCCAATTGTATCTTTTTACGAATAAACTGCGGTGCAAATCTGCGTACTGCCTGCTTAATAATACAGTCCAGAGAATATTCCCGAAAAACATAGTCTTTCTCGCTGCTGTCCAGACGCAGATAACAAAGCACCATTTCCACGTACTGTTCAATACGCATTAAGTCAGCTCCAATTTCTCTGGAAAATTCACTATCTTCAGACTGCAGCTTTAAATACATGGATGCAATGGGTGTCTTAATTTGATGAACCCATAAAGTATAATATTCCAGCATATCCAACTCTTTTTCATTATATATATTTTCCATGTTTTGTATATTCTCATATAAGCGTTCCAGGATTTTTTCGTATTCCTCTTCCAAACCGCCTTCTGCCTTTGGTAAATTTTCCAGCAAAAATTCTTTCTGATTTGCGGCTCTTTCCAACTGTATATATTTCTGGCGAAATTTCGTAAATTGAAACATCAAAACAGCTATTCCCAAAACACCTCCAACAGAAACTGCATAGACAGCTGCATGAAGAGGAATTTGATACATTTGAAAAAGAAAGAAAAAAACCACAGAAAACAATAGATAAAAGAGAATTTTTCCCCATTGCTTTTTTATATATTTTTTGAATATTTCCATATTCCTCTCCTTATAACTCTAAATAGCTATGGTATATCCCATTCCCACTTTCGTGGTAATAAATCCGGAAAGTCCTGCCTGAGCCAATTTTTTTCTCAAACGATTTACATTGACACTTAATGTATTTTCATCTACAAAGCTGTCGTTCTCCCACAACTTTTCCATAAGGCGTTCCCTGCTTACAATTTTCCCTTTATTCTCCATCAATGTCTGTAAAATTCGATATTCATTCTTTGTCAGCTCAATTTTTTCATCCTGATAAAAAAGAACCGCCTCTGCGGTATTTAAAAGGGCACCTTTATGCTCCAGAACAGAAACCTGTCCCGCATAATCATAACTTCTTCTAAGCAATGCCTGTATCTTTGCGGTCAGTACTGACAAATCAAAAGGTTTTGCCACAAAATCATCTCCACCCATTTGAATTGCCATAACAATATTCATATTATCCGATGCAGAAGAAATAAATAAAACAGGAATTTGAGAGATTTTTCTAATTTCCTGACACCAATAATAACCATTAAAGAACGGAAGTGTAATATCCATCAAAACAAGATGCGGATTATATACAGAAAATTCTGTCATTACATCTGCAAAATTCTCCACACATTGTGCCTGCAAATTCCATGCTTCTAGATGCTTTTTAATTGCATGGGCAATATCCATGTCATCTTCCACGATTAAAATCCGATACATAAGTCTGTCTCCTTATTCATGCAAATTATTCTGTTCTTCTGTTTTTTCATTATACTGTATCTCATCCTATAAGTCCATGAAAGAAAACTCTTTTTTAATACATAAATCTCATAAAGAACCATCTATCAATATTCTTTGCGGATAAGTAAAAAGCATAAACTATATTGGTCGAAGCAGAGAACAGGCGGCCGTCACCTTAGTTAGAGATGTGGGAGTTTCACCCCGCCTTTTTTTGTTTTTAGACATGGAAAAACCCCGTAAATAAAGGATTTACGGGGTCTGAAAGTCTTATTAAGCTAATTTAGATTTTGCTAATTCTGCTAATGTAGCAAATCCGGCAGCATCGTTGATAGCCATGTCAGCTAATACTTTTCTGTTTAAATCAACGTTAGCTAATTTTAAACCGTACATAAATTTGCTGTAGGATAATCCGTTCATTCTTGCAGCAGCATTGATACGTGCAATCCATAACTGTCTGAACTGACGTTTTCTCTGTTTTCTACCTGCGTAAGAACTTGTTAAAGCTCTCATTACAGACTGTTTTGCTACTCTATACTGTTTGGAACGAGCTCCTCTGTAACCTTTAGCCAGTTTCAATACTCTATTATGTCTTTTCTTTGCGTTTAATCCGCCTTTAATTCTTGCCATTCTTAATTTCCTCCTATATTAAACACATACTTACACACAAACGATTAGATGTAAGGTAAGATTTTTTTCATGTTCTTTACATTAGTTGCATCTGTGATAGCTGCTTTTCTAAGATTTCTCTTTCTCTTCTGAGATTTCTTTGTTAAGATATGGCTCTTGTAAGCTTTATTTCTTTTTAATTTACCTGTACCTGTTGATTTGAAGCGCTTTGCAGCTGCTTTAGTTGTTTTCATTTTTGGCATGTTTATGTCCTCCTTAAACTCTTTTTCTTATTAACGTTTTTCTGTCAAAAACATAGTCATGCTTCTTCCTTCTACCTTTGGTGCTTTTTCTACAACAGCAACATCAGATAGGATTTCAGCAAATTTTTCTAAAATATATTTGCTGCTTTGCATGTGTGCCATCTCTCTCCCTCGGAAACGCAGAGTAACTTTAACCTTATTTCCTTTTGTCAGGAACTTTCTGGCATTATTGACTTTCGTGTTCAAATCGTTTTCCTCAATATTAGGGGATAAACGCACTTCTTTGATTTCTATGGTTTTCTGTTTCTTCTTAGCTTCCTTTTCTTTTCTGGCTAATTCGTACTTATACTTACCATAATCGATAATTTTACAAACCGGTGGTTTTGCTGTAGGAGCAATTTTCACAAGGTCTAATCCTGCCTCCGCCGCATGTTTCTGCGCTTCTCTGGCAGACATAATTCCCAGCTGCTCTCCCTCTGCGCCTATAAGGCGGACCTCTTTATCTCTGATTTGTTCGTTAATCATTAAATCGCTAATAGTAGTGCACCTCCATAATATTGATAACCCTCACAGCCTCAGGCTGTTTGAACTTGATAAAAGAAAGAACAAGAATTCACAGAGCAGTTTCCTATATATAAAAAAGGATAGTTCTACAAACTATCCACCGTTTATCCGCATAAGAAAACGCCTTGCGCCTCATTATCTTCATATAAACCATAGTCACTCATTTGTGCTAAGGTGAGAGTGGATACTCTGCTTTCTTTTTCTTCTTCAGACTTGTGTAGTCTATCATATATACACAGCTTCGTCAAGTATATTTTATAATTTTTATGTTTTTTTAATTTTTTTAAGAAAATTCTTGTTTTTTTTACAATTCAGTGGCATAATAAGGGCTATATATACTAATCAATGTACCACTTTAAAGTGACATTGATTAGTATATACATAAATTTAGAAAATTTTAAATTTAAGAGGTGACATTTATGGACAAAAAAAGAGGATCTTTTTCAAACAAAATGGGATTCGTCCTTGCTGCTGCCGGTTCAGCTGTAGGTCTTGGTAATCTCTGGCGCTTTCCCTATCTTGCTGCAAAATACGGAGGAGGTATTTTCCTGCTGGTATATTTAATTCTTGCGGTAACTCTCGGCTTCACTCTTATGATAACAGAAATTGCCATTGGACGTAAAACAGGATTAAGTGCAGTCGGTGCTTTCAATGCTCTTGATAAACGTTTTAAATTTGTCGGTTATCTGGCATGTATCGTTCCTTTCGTTATTACACCTTACTACTGTGTAATTGGCGGTTGGGTTGTAAAATATTTTGTAACTTTCCTGACAGGCGATGTTACTGCAGCAGCCGGTGATGAATACTTTACCGGTTTTATCAGCAGAGCCGATTCTCCTGTATTCTGGTTTGCATTATATGTTATTATTACTGCGGTTGTAGTTATTTTTGGTGTAGAAAAAGGAATTGAAAAAGCAAGTCGTATCATGATGCCTCTTTTAATCGTATTAATTATGGGCGTTTCTATTTTTTGTATTACACGCCCCGGCGCTATGGAAGGTGTAAAATATTATCTGCTTCCTGATTTTTCTAAATTCTCTGCTACTACAGTACTGGCAGCTATGGGACAGTTGTTCTACTCCATGTCTCTTGCTATGGGAATTATGATTACTTATGGTTCTTATATGAAGAAGGACTGCAATCTGGAAAAATCTGTAAGACAGATTGAAATTTTTGATACAGCTATTGCTTTTCTTGCAGGTTTAATGATTATTCCTTCTGTTTTCGTATTTTCAGGCGGTGATGAAGCTGCACTTGGTAAGGGACCTTCCTTAATGTTTGTTACACTTCCAAAAGTATTTGATGATATGACTCTGGGCGGTGTAATCGGAACTGTGTTCTTCCTTCTTGTATTATTTGCGGCTCTTACATCTTCTATCTCTCTTTTGGAAACAAACGTTTCTATTATTAGAGATAAGCTTGGCTGGAGCAGAAAAAAAGCCACAGTCTCCGTTACTATTTATGTACTGGTATTAGGAGCTATTGTTTCCTTAGGATTTGGACCTCTGAGCTTCATCAAGATTATTGGTCTTGGTCTTCTGGATTTCTTCGACTTCCTGAGCAACAGCGTATTAATGCCAATTGTTGCAATCCTGACTTGTATCTGCATCGGACACTTTATTGGATCTAAAGTAGTTTCTGATGAGGTAGAATTAAATGGAGCATTCAAATTTAAAAAGTTCTATAATATTATGTTGAAATGGATTGCTCCTATTTGTTTAATTCTGATTTTAGTATTTGCTGTATCAGAAGCAATGGGATGGATTACTGTTTAATAAAAAGATTTTAAAAATAAAACAGTCGCTTCATGATTATATATTCGTGAAGCGACTGTCTTATTTTTATTTCCCCGCAATGTAATTTTTCAAAAACTCATAAATTTCCTCTTCTGTAGGTGGGCATCCTTTTACATAATTCTGAAATCCTCTTGTACAGTTTCCGACACCCAGCTTACCTTCTTTTCCATGATATCCCTGTCCAATACAGATTTTTTCTTTTAAATTTTCCAGAATCCCTTCTTCTTTCAGCTTCCAAAGTGCCGGAAGAAGATAGCCGTAGCAAGCACTGCAGGACTCTACTTCCTCCACTGCATCGCATACTTCTACTACTTTTCTTTCTTTTGGAATATATTCTTCCTGTTTTGGTGTGTTTAACTCACGAAATTGAGCATTTTCCCATTGAGCATCTCCTGCACCCAATGACTCTGCCATTTTGATATAAGGAACTTCTTCCACTTCATATCCCATGAAATGACACACATAAGCATCACAGAGAACCGGATCTGCCACAGCCATAATACGATTTAAGACTACAGGATTTCCTCCGTCTTCAAAATCCCAATCTCCGCAAATACTGTCAACCACAGTAAAATCCGGTGCAATTTCTGCGGCCAGATGGGCAATTGGCTCATGAAGTCCCATTGCATGAAAATGTCTTTTCTCACAATTGGGTATCAATCCCTTTAGATTTTTAAGTGCACAGGTAATCTTAGTCTGACAATGCCCTTTCATCACCGGCACATTGATAAGAAAATCCAGATTTTTGACTTCATCACAGATTTTTAGTTCCATTCCCTGACAGTTATATGTTTTATACGAGTCTTTCTGTAAATCTATAAAAGGCACATCATATTTTTCTGAGAGCTCATAGTAACCACAGACCTCTGCTGCTTCTGCTGTTTTATCACCGACCCATGAACTTTCCAGCATTACCAGATTAGAAAATCCTTTCGCCTGCAAGTATTCAATAATTCCCGCCACAATTTCACTGTGGGTAGTAGCCCCATAAGAAGCCTCAGAAGGGGCTACTAAATTGGGTTTTATTCCTATTCTACCTTCTTTATTTAAAATTCGCCCTTCCAAATCGGCTTTCTGTAAAAGAGCTTTTGTCATTTCTTTGTATTCCGTTCCGTAAATTGCCAGAATTTCCTGCTTTTCCACTTTATATCCTCCTGCTTCAATACTTAATTAAAATAATAGTATTGAAACTGCCTCAAAGTCAATGCTTTTCCTCTACAAATCGTCCACAAGAGCTGTACTCTTAGCATAAGCTGTACTTTTTGCCTCAAAGAAATCCGTTTTCACCATGTTGGCATTAGAATAATAACTTACCCATTTCATACTCTCCGGTTCTTTTTCATATCCGGGATATACCACTTCAAAACCTAATCCCGTAAAACGCAGATTTCCCAGATATTTCATATATTCTGCAATCATCGCCTTTGAAAGCCCCGGAATTTCATCGCCTAAAACATAATGTCCCCATGCAATTTCCTGTTCCACCCCTTCCATAAGCATCTCTTTTAAAAGCTGTATATTTTCCCGTGTAAAAAGTTGTGGTTCTTCCTCTTTTAACTGTAAAATCATATTTCGAAACAGCCATAAATGTGTATTCTCATCTCTGTTAATATAACGAATTTCTTGAGCAGAACCGGGCATTTTTCCATTTCTGCTTAAATTATAGAAAAACATAAAACCACTATAAAAATAAATTCCCTCTAAAATATAATTTGCCATCATGACTTTCAGCAATGTAAAGCTGTCTTTTTTCGCCTGAAATTCATTATATAATTCACCTATAAAGGTATTCCTTTTTAATAATCTTTCATCTGTTTTCCATTGGTATAAAATCTCATTACGCTTTTCCGGACTGCAAATTGTATCCAGCATATAGCTGTAACTCTGACTATGTACACACTCTTGAAAAGTCTGAATAGAAAGACATAAATTTATTTCATTTGCTGTAATATACTCACCAATACAAGGCAGATTTGCAGACTGAATGGAGTCCAAAAATACCAGAAAGCTTAAAATTTTATCATAAGCCTGACGCTCTTTTTCTAAAAGTTTTCCATAGTCTTTTCTGTCCTGAGAAAGATTGATTTCCTCCGGTATCCAAAAATTATTCATTGCCTGACGATACCAATCCTTCACCCAGCCATAGCGCATATTATTGAAATCATTTAAATTTGTAGTATTTCCGCCAATCATCCTGCGAAAACGCACGTCTGTTTCTCCTTCAGGATTAAACAGTGGTTTTTTCTTTAATTCTGTCATCTCGTTCTCCTTCTTCCTAGGAAGCACAGCTTTCACATTCTTCTACTTCAAGAGATTTACTTCTGATATAATAAATTGTTTTTACGCCTGCTTCCCATGCTTCCACATACAGCTCAAAGAGCTGACGCAGTGTATAATTGTTTGTAATATAAAGATTTAAGCTCTGTGCCTGATCAATATGTCTCTGCCTGATACCACATGATTTAACACTAAATCTCTGGTCAATATTGTGAGCATTCTGATAATAATAGTAAGTTTCCACCGACAAATCAGGAGCTACTCTTGGCAGCATACTTCCCTTCTTTTCTTCCATAAAAAATTTCTTCATAACAGGATCAAGACCTGCTGTTGTTCCTGCTAAAATACTGGTACTGCTGGTAGGTGCCGCTGCCAGAAGATAACCATTTCGCATACCTGTATTTCTTACTTTGTTTTCCAATTCCTGCCACTCTTTTGACACATAATTCCGTTTTTTAAAATATGCACCTGTATGCCAGTCACTGCCTTCAAAAAAGCGGTAACTCCCCTTTTCTTCTGCCAAATCTGCACTTGCCAAAACAGCAAAATAGTTTATCATTTCAAACAGTTTATCTGCAAATTTTAAATGTTCCTCGCTTTCCCAGAGAATATTTTTCTTTGCTAAAAGATGATGATATCCACTTACTCCAAGACCAATTCCTCTATACTTTTGATTAGTAATCTGTGCATAGGGTACAGGATAAAAGTTCAAATCTATAACATTATCAAGTGCTCTTACTGCTGTTCCTATAATATCTTTCATATATGCTTTATCATCTACAGGAAGATGTCCCAGTGAAAGACTTGCCAGATTACAAACTACAAAATCACCTGGTTTTGTAGTAGTAACAACAATGCTTTCTCCATCTTTTGTCTTGATTTCTGTGGAAACACTTTCCACTTCCTGCATATTCTGGGCAATCTCTGTACACAGGTTGGAACAATAAATCATCCCTTTATGTCCATTAGGGTTTGTCCGATTTACCGTATCTCTGTTAAATGTAAAAGGAGTCCCTGTCTCCGCCGCTGATTTTAAAACCATACGCACAATTTCTTTCAAAGTAATACAGCGTTTTTCAATTCTGTCATCCTCTATACACTGCCTGTACTTTTCTTCCCATTCTTCTCCATAACAATCTTCCAAACGCCATCCCTTCACCATAAAAACTTCATGAGGACACATTAAATACCAGTTCTGATTTAAATCTTCTTTCGCCATTTTCCAGAATAAATCCGGATAACACACTGCCGGAAAAATGTCATGAGCCTTCATTCGCTCATCTCCGTTATTGGTGCGAAGCTGCAAAAATTCCGGCAAATCTCTGTGCCATACATCTAAATATACTGCTGCTGCTCCCTGTCTTACACCTAACTGGTCCACTGCCACCGCTGTATCATTGACAAGGCGTATCCAACGGATAACACCTCCTGCCGTTCCTTCAAACCCTCGAATGGTACTGCCTGTAGCTCTTACTTTTCCAAAATACATTCCCATACCACCGCCGAACTTACTTACTTTAGCAAAATTATCAATGCTTCTGTAAATCCCATCTAAGCTGTCAGGAACAACATCAATAAAGCAGCTGGAAAGTTGATGATAGGGTTTTCTGGCATTCGACAAAGTAGGAGTAGCCATAGTTACTTCCTGCTTACTCAGCATATCATAAAACTTCTTCACCCACTTCATTTTATCCTTTTTTTCTTTCATTGCCAGATGAAGTGCAATTCCCATATACATTTCCTGCGGTGTCTCCAATTTAATGTGATCATGTGTCTGAATAACATAACGATTAAGAAGCAAATCCAACCCGGAATAGTTAAATAACCCATTGCGTTCTAAGTTCATATAGCCTTCCGCTTCTAAAATTTCCTCTTTCGAATAATGCTCTAAAATATAGCTGCCATATAGCCCTTCATTGGTAAGATATTGAATTTTTTCATAAAAATCTTTTATCCCTCTTTTTTCTAATTCCTGTTTCAATCTTTTTTCAAATTTCATATACAAAAAACGAGCTCCTATAAACTCCCATTTCGGCTCTGTTTCCTGCGTCAGCTCTACAGCAGCCTTCATCAATGCCTGTAAAACATCTTCTTCTGTCATATCTGCCTTTTTCAAGCGTTCATACCCCTGTTCCAATTTACAGACATTATATTCTTCTTCAGAAAATCCCTGCATCGCCTGATTAATATAATCCTTCATTTCATTGCTCCTTTAATTCCTGATATTTCAACATTCTATTTTTCATATATTTAGTAATTATTTTTTACCTTGTACTATATCTGGTATTTTCTGTCACCTATCATAGCATACTTTCTTAATCAATACTAGAGTTTTTTAATCCATTTTCTTTCTATATAAAAAGGAACTACCGATTTCTCCATAGTTCCTTTCACTTTACTTCATATAAACAAGTGCCTCATCCATTGTTTCTTTATTTTCAGACCAAATCAATTCATATTGATTATCCTCTAAAAAACTACTGATTGTATCATCTTTACATTCAGCTTGTACCACAACAATCGGTGGTTGCTCTTCTTCCATTTGTCTTATATATTCTTCCATTATTTCCGGTTTTACTTCTGAAATCGGAAATTGATAAGAATACCTGGTTGCATGCTTTCGATTTGTAAGAATATATATGAAATCCCAGTTTCCATATACTGAAATATTCTCACTGTCCTCCGTATTTTCTTCTATAACTTTCGCAACTGTCATGGCTGTATCCGAAATATTGCAATCTTTTCTGTTTTCAAAAATATTCGGCAGCCCTTTTACCGTTTCAATCCAATCCGGCAGTATCACAATGCTTAATGAATATATAGATACCAATATACAAATTGCCTTAGAAATACTTTTAATTTCTATATCTTCTATATCTGAAAAAATCAAACTTAAAGGATATGATATCATTGGAACAATTATCATTCCATAATGGGAATAAACCATTCCGGACATACATATAAGTAATAAATTTAAAATCATATATGCCAAATACGTTCCGTTTAAAATTCTATTTTTTTCTTTACAATGATACAGCATACTAAAAAAAGCTATCATACATACAGAAGTATTAAAAAAGCTCAAAAAAGAATCCCATTTTGCGGAAAACAATGCTCTATTTCCTTCTTCAGATGTATATTGAGCATTAAACACAATATAATCTTCCCAAAACGGAATGAAACTCTGATTAACTGCCAGCCATATAAAAATTGGTAAAATAATCAGCAAAACACCTATAGAAAATCCTATTATCATGTTTCCTAATTCTTTCCAGTTCCTATTCCATATATGCATAACAAATATCATAATACAAAAAGTCATCCACACAGCAATCATATTGGGACGCAATAACAAAACTGCTCCACAGGAAATCCCTGAAAGAATTAGTCTCATCATTGATATCTTTTTATTCTTTAGATAATCGATAAAAATAAAAATTCCAATGGATAAAAATGGCATTGCATATTCTTCTGTTAAATTTCCACCGTCAAAATACCCAAACAGCAAAGAAATGGAAACCATCATTACAATAATTGCAGAATTGCCTTTACATGACAATCTTGCAATTTTATAAATCATAAAAATCGTAACTGCAAGAAAGATCAGTTCGATTACCCATATTCCATTGTAAGCAGAAATATTATTTCCTATCCAATTAAGTATATATAAAAGAGGCCCTTTATGATCAAATGAATTTTTATATGGCATATAGCCCTTTTCCATCATCATTGCTATAGTTTTAAATACACTTGAGTCAACTCCTGCATCTGATTTAATCCATGGATGCAAAGGACTGTTTAATAGGAAGAAAAAAGCTGTTGCGATTGATACTAAAAGCATCGTAATATTTTCTTTGCTATTTTTCTTCAATCTTCTTTTCTTTTTTATTTTACCCATAGCGTTCTCTTTCACTTCTTAAATATAACCCATTTACTTGCTATATAATTCAACAAAATTACAACAATATTTGCAACTACTTTACTAAACATATCATTAAGCTGTAAAATCGTAACAAACAAAAACATACTTCCCCAATCTACAATTCCAGTAGCCAGCCGACATGTAAAAAAATAGCATGCTTCTCTTATTATTTCTCTTCTGTTTTGTGCTTTACTTTTAAATACCCATTTACGATTTGTAACATAGGCAAATAACACTGCTAAAATCCATGCTATAATCGTACTTGGCATAACCCCAAATTTAAATAAATATGCACAAATCCAGTATCCTATCACATTTACAAGCGTTGTACACACTCCAAAAAATAAATATGGGAGAACATCTTTATATTCCTCAAATGTTTCTTTTAAATTCATTTTTCATTTCCTTCCTAAAAGTACGAAAACGACCTAAAGCCTTCCACCCAATCTTAATTATTTTAGGAATATTGATTGAGTTTACACCAGCTTGACGTGGTTGAAAAGATATTTCATGAAAAAATAACTTCTCACCGTAATAAGCATAATAAGTAACCAGCATAATATTAGGAAGATTATAATTATATGGCAATCTATAGAGATATTTTTTGACAACATCTGTTTTCATTAGACGAAATGGTGCATTTGCATCCGGAACCTTCACTCCAAAATACATTCTTAGCAGGAAACAAACCACTTTTTCTACAAAAGCTCTGTCATGCCCATCTCCTCTTACTGTTCTATTTCCAAATATGCCGCTATATTCTTTTCTCATATTCCAAAAAGCAGCAAACTCATCCGGATTTGTTTGACCATCGGAATCTGTCTGAAATATATAATCACATTTATTTTTTATTGCATAGTCATAAAGAGCTATTAGCTTAGGGCCATGATATTGCTCTGTATTTTCTAAAATTTCGATTTTAGGATACTCTTTCTGCAATTTCATCAAAATTTCATGTGTCCTATCTGTGCTCCCACTATCTGCAATCACCAATTTTGAATTTTCTGCTTTCCCCTCTAAAACAGCATACCATTGCTTTACCACTTTTTCTATATTCTTTTCTTCATTATAAGCGGGCATTACAACATAAAGCGAATCCATTCTCTTTCTCCTGTACATTTCTCCATTTTATATTAACCATATCTTATATATTATACTCTACTACCGCCTATCTCTCAATATTTTTTTTAAAATCAAAGAGACAACGCCTCAAACCGGTTCGTTGTCTCCGCTTTTAAATATCTTTAGTTTAATTCTTTTTCTGCTGTTTGCAGCGCCGCTTCTACGACTTTATCCATATCATAATACTTATAATTGCCAAGGCGTCCGCCAAATATTACATTGGTTTCCTTTTCTGCTAATTCTCTGTATTTCTCAAACAATGCATTATTTTGTTCATTATTAACAGGATAATATGGCTCCATTCCTACTTTCCATTCCGAAGAATATTCCCTGGAAATAACGGTTTTCTCCTGTTTCCCAAATTCAAAGTGCTTGTGCTCAATAATTCTTGTATAAGGAACTTCTCTGTCTGTATAATTTACCACAGCATTTCCCTGATAATTATCCATATCTAACACTTCTGTTTCAAAACGTACAGAACGATATTCCAATGCTCCCAGCTTATATCCAAAATACTCATCAATCATTCCTGTAAATACAATTTTATCCGCAATATTTTCATACTCTTTTCTAAATTCAAAATAATCGGTGTTTGTTTTTACCTCTATTCCTTCCAGCATTTTTTCCACAATTGCTGTATATCCGCCCTTTGGTATTCCCTGATAAGTATCATTAAAATAATTATTATCATAAGTAAATCGGAAAGGAAGTCTTTTGATAATAAATGCGGGAAGTTCTGTGCAAGGACGTCCCCATTGCTTTTCTGTGTATCCTTTTATAAGCTTTTCATAAACATCTGTACCTGCTAAAGAAAGTGCCTGTTCTTCCAGATTTTTAGGCTCTGTAATATGTAGTTTTTCAATCTGTTGTGCAATCATTTCTTTGGCTTCCTTGGGTGTACGAATTCCCCACATTTTGCTGAACGTATTCATATTAAACGGAAGATTATATAGCTCATCTTTATATATTGCAATAGGAGAATTAATATAATTATTAAATTCTGCAAATTGGTTCATGTATTCCCATATTTCTTTGTTGGAAGTATGGAAAATATGTGCTCCATACTTATGTACATGAATTCCTTCTATATTTTCACAATAAATATTTCCGGCAATATGAGGTCTTTTATCAATAACCAGACATTTCTTTCCTTTTTTCTTTGCTTCATGAGCAAACACAGCACCAAACAGCCCTGCGCCTACAATTAAATAATCATACTGCATATTTTTCTCCCTTTTTCGTCATTATATTTATACGGCTTTTTCTTTTTTATCATTCTGCATAAAAGCAAATCTTTTGTTTTTCCACATCTACAGTTGCCTCAACTCCAAAGGGAATAATACACCTTGGAAGTGCATGACCTATATTCACATTATACACAATAGGCAATGTAGGATTATCAATGGCTTCTATCAATATCTCTTTATATTCTTCATAATAAGCTTCATCCATCGGTTTCCCCACCAGTACCCCATGAACTACTTCAAAAATCCCTGTCTCCTTTAATTTCAAAAGTACCTTTTTCAATTTATCCGGTGACATCTTTTCTTCACTGGTTTCTAAAAGCAGAATTTTTCCCTCCCAGTCTTTTTTAGAAGGAAACAACTCATATTTGCTGCAAAGTTCCGGTGAATTTCCATAGCGTTCTCCATCAAAAATATCAAATATGGTGTCCGCACACCCACCTAAAATTTTACCATGAAAGACAGGCGTTCCCTGTAATAACTCATATCCTCTGTTTGGTTTTGCTGTCAGTTCTACTCCTACCTGTTCTTTATCATAATTGGTTCTTCCCTCATACCACACGTCACTTGGCGTAATCTCTTTAATCATACCTGTCATAATCAGTTCTTCAAAATATTTCCTTGTATAAGGCAACATTTCCTTTCCTAATTCACAAATATCAGAAAGGAATGACTGTCCGTAAAAGGTATTCAAACCTGTTTTATAAAGCATAAAATGATTCATGGTACTGTCTGAAAATCCCAAAAAGATTTTCTTTTTCACTGCTTTCTGTAACTCCTCATTTTCAAATAAATAAGGTAGCAGTCGATATGTATCATCACCGCCAACAGCACACAATATCATGTCAATTTCCGGATCAGAAAATGCCTGCAAAAAGTCTTCTGCTCTCTTATCCGGATGTTCTTTTAAATAATCAATCCCTTTTAAAGCATTATCCATAAATTTAACTGTCAATCCATATTCTTTTAGCCTGCGAACACCTAAATCCAGCTCATGTTTCACAAAGTCTTCTCCGATTGTTCCTCTTGACAAACTTACAAGTCCCACTGTTTTTATCATCTTTCTCTCCTTATTCTGTCGCTTTGAAATTTGTATTTATTTCTTTTTCTCAGGTTTGCGAAAATTCATAATAACTAACCATAAGGTTGCCAAAAACTGCATAACAAAAAAGAAATTATATATAAAACGCATTGTAAAATTCAGAGAACTGTCCCCCACCAATGCATATCCCAAACATGCTGCACCTATACTGAATGCAAGTGCAATCACGCTAATCATTATTTTATAACGTTTTTCCATATACATTCCCTC
>URHS01000013.1 GCA_900547685.1 uncultured Blautia sp.
AATGGAAAGAGGAAAAGAATGGAAAGAGGAAAAGAATGGAAAGAGGAAAAGAATGGAAAGAGGAAAAGAATGGAAAGAGGAAAAGAATGAATATTGTATTGATTATCGCATGGGTACTTGCACTTATATCTGCCATTGCGGTTCCACCGGATCGTGCATACTTAAGTTATATTGATTTTCATACGCTTGGGCTTTTGTTTTGTCTGATGGCAGTGATGGCAGGAGCAAATCGTCTCGGCGTGTTCCGGCAGGCAGCCGATAGATTACTTACAAAAGTAAAAAACAGTCACCAGTTGGAGTTGATACTTGTTTTTTTATGTTTTATATCCAGTATGCTGATTACCAATGATGTGGCGCTTATCACATTTGTGCCATTTGCAATTCAGGTATTAGAGATGTCTGACCGGAGGGAGAGCATTATTTTGGTGGTTGTGTTACAGACAATAGCAGCGAACCTTGGAAGTATGTTTACCCCAATTGGAAATCCCCAAAATCTTTATCTGTATTCTAAATCGGGGATGGGAGTGGGAGAATTTCTTATATTGATGCTCCCGTATACTGTTCTTGCGGCGGTGTTACTTTTCGTGACCATTGTCCTTCGAAAAAAACAGCCGTTGCACACGTTACAGATTGCTTCGGAAGTATCTTTCAAGAACTATCGGAAGCAAGTGATCTATGCGGTTTTGTTTGTGCAGTGTCTGCTCTGTGTAGCACAGATATTGCCCGCATGGTTTGTCACTATTGTGACAGTTTTTGTTGTATTTTTCACAGATAGGGATACGTTAAAGGTGATTGACTATTCTTTGCTGCTTACATTTGCGGGATTTTTTATTTTTATCGGAAATATGGGACGTATTCCGGCTTTTTGTGATTTTTTAAAAGGAATCATCAGTGGCAATGAAATACTCACAGCAGTAGCTTCTTCACAGGTCATCAGCAATGTTCCGGCTGCGCTGTTATTGTCCGGATTTACACAGAAATGGGAAGCTTTGATTGTCGGAACAAATATCGGAGGGCTTGGAACATTGATTGCATCAATGGCGAGTTTGATTTCTTACCGGCTTATTGTAGCCTCTGGACCTAGTCGAAAAGGAAAGTATATTTTGTACTTTACAATTGCAAATATTTTATTTTTGATGGTGTTTATTCTGGCTGCATTTATGTTTTCATGATAATAGCACAGAAATATCGGGAAAAAGGTAATTACCTTTAATAATGGAAAGGTGGAACGATAAAATGAATAAACAAAGTATCATCCGCGAGTATCTGACGTTTACAGGGAGAGTACAGGGAGTCGGATTTCGGTATCGGGCAAAGCATGCAGCAGATAGTGTGGGAGTTACCGGATGGGTAACAAATGAGTGGGATGGCAGTGTTGTGATGGAAGCACAGGGGACAGCAGAGCAGATTAACAGGGTTCTGAAGATGATTAATCAAAGCCCGTATATTCAGATTTCATGGATAGATAGAAAACCAATTCCTAAGGAGTTGCATGAAAAAGGTTTTCACATAAGATAGTATTTTTGGATGCCAAAAGGATGCCGTTACGATGTATAATAGCCTCAGGATATAGACAGGGGGAAAGCTATGGTAAATATTTTAATTGTTGAGGATGAAAAGCCGATTTCTGATCTGATAAAATTATCCCTTAAAGGAGCAGGATATTTTTGTTCTTGCGCCTATGACGGTGAGACTGCGGCTGATATGATTGAGGAAAACAGATATGATTTAATTCTTCTGGATATTATGATTCCATATATTGATGGATTTGAATTGCTGGAATATATAAAACCTTTCGGTATTCCGGTTATTTTTATCACGGCAATGAAGTCGATTGATGATAGAGTAAAAGGCTTAAAAATGGGTGCGGAGGATTACATTGTAAAGCCATTTGAGATTATTGAACTTCTGGCAAGGGTTGAGGTGGTACTCAGAAGATTTCATAAAACTTCGGATATTATTCAAATCAATGATAAGCTGACAATTAATTTGAAACAGCATGTGGTTCGATATGATGAACAGGAAGTGGCACTGACACCAAAAGAATATGATTTGCTTGTGCTTTTTGCACAAAATCCAAACGTGGCATTATATAGAGAAACCATATATGAGCGGGTATGGGGCGGAAACCTGGAATATACCAGTAAGACGGTGGACCTGCATGTACAGAGACTTCGAAAAAAGGCTCATATAGAAAATATGATAAAAGCAGTTAATAAAGTAGGATATCGATTGGAGATGAAAGAATGAAGTTCCGATATAAAGTGACTTTGTGTATGATTTCCATGATTGCGTTTATTTTTGGAATGGGCGGTACATTTCTTTTATACAGTTCCTTTCAAAGCTCTATAAATCGTGAAAAGATATCTGCAATAAAATCATTCGACATGGTTATCCATACATTTTCTTTGCTGAGTCAGGAAACTACATGGACAACAGCAAGTGAGATTTCTAAGGATTTTGGGAAGATCGTGGAACAAAATGCTTTGTTCGCTGCCATAAGTCTGCATAAAGACAAAGAACTTATATACAAAAGTAGTGATTTCGTGAATAACATGGAAGAAATGGGCGATAAAGCAGATTACGGAAATGTGGCATATAAGATTATCCGTAGTGAAAATAACTACTATATTCAGCTTTGTTCGGTGATTAAAGTAGAAAATGTAGATTTATACATAGATGCTTTATATGACGTAACCAAAGTATACGAGCAAAGAGAGGAATTGCAAAGACTTTACATAGCGGTTTTTCTTCTGGTGGTAACATGTAGTGCGGTTCTTTCCTATATTTTGTCCTATTTTTTAACAAAACCCATAAGCAGGCTGAAGAAAATCGTTTCCAGTATTACACAAGGAAACTATGATTTGAGAAGTGATATTCATACAAACGATGAGATAGAAGAACTTTCAGTGGAATTTGATCGCATGACAGATACGCTTGTTGATAAAATGGAGGAATTAAATGCAGCGGTGGACAGACAGAATCAGTTTATTGCAAATTTTACACATGAACTGAAAACGCCAATGACATCTATGATTGGATATGCAGATTTGTTGAGACGTCAGAATTTAAGTCAGGAGGAGCAGACAGACGCTGCAAACTATATATATTCTGAAAGTAAACGATTGGAGAGGCTGTCTATAAAGCTTCTTGAACTCATTGCCGCAGGTAATAAAGAGCAGGAGCTGACAATTCAAAACCCGGCATATTTGATAGAAAATGTGGTGAAGCATTATGTACCATATTTTCAAGAAAATGGGATAGAGATAGAGAAAAAATGTGAGGCTGGTAATTGTATGCTGGAACCGGATCTTTTTGTCTCTCTGGTTGTAAATCTCTTAGAAAATGCCAGACGTGCTATGGAAAATGGTGGTGTTATCAAAATAGTACTTTCCATGAAAAAAGATGGTTGCGATTTGCTCATTCAGGACACCGGATGTGGTATTCCAAAAGATAAATTGGTGCATATAACAGAAGCATTTTATCGTATAGATAAGGCCCGAAGCCGCAGTTTTGGTGGGGCGGGACTGGGACTGTCACTTTGTGACCGAATAGCAAAAATGCATAATGGAAATCTTTCAGTAGAAAGTGAAGTGGGTGTTGGAACATCAGTAAAAGTGCAGATACGGGGAGGCAGAATATGAAAAAGTATTCATGGGTATTCGGAGTATGTATCATGATTTTATGCATTGGTTTTGGATTGTTTTTTCCGAATATTGTTTTTTCAAATGTTTTAAATGAAAATTCGGAACAGATAGAAAAATATCAGGTAAACCCCATAGAAATCACCCATTCCAATAGTATTATAGAAGCTATGAGAGCTGTGTATTACAAAGATTATGAGTTTGATTATCAGGAAGATATGGCAAATTTATCAAGGGAAGAGCTGGCAGAGGTCTGCAATTCTTTTTTACAAGGAACGCAGTTAGAGCAATGGGGTTACGCACAAATAAAGGTTGATAAGGAAAGTATGGATGCAAAATGCAGCCTGCTGGTTATAAAAGACTCATCCGTTTCTGCTGTAATATGGACAGTAAAAGTGAAGTGCTCAACAGGCAATGAAATGACACTGTATGTGGATGATAAGAATAAAAAAGTTATCCAGATGAACTACGATGTTATAGCTGACAATGGGAATTCAGTAGCCTATTGTAGTGATGATGAAAATAGTGTGTATGTCAGGGAGGCTTTAATTTTATATTTGGAAGATTATTATGGACTTAGAACAGAATTAGATGATGATGACGGTGACATAATCAAATTGGTTGATGAGAAGAAAGATGAAATTTTGATGTCCGTGTATCTTTATGATGGGCTTGAATTAATACCATTTGAATATTTGAATGATGCCAAATGGATGACAAACTGAATATATTTTGAAAATGCACTGAGCTATCCTTTAGAAAAAGGAAAGTGAGGTGCATTTTGTGATTAAGATAGAAATAATGCAAAGAAAGAGAATGCTACATAAAAGAAGGATAATATGTGCGTCTATAACCAGAATTGTGATATGCGTAATTTTTCTGATGCTTATAACAGGGATTTTCCGAATAATTGTTTCAATAAGGGACAAAAATTCATATGGATATAGCAATTCCAAAAGTATTAGTCAGAATAACTATGTTTCGGAAGATTATTCATCAACAGATAAAAATATGGAGTGGAACTTGATTTTAGTGAACAGTTCGCATAAGCTGGATGAAGCCTATGTCGAAAGTATTCCTCTTACACAGCTTAAAAATGGACAAAGCATCGACTCCAGATGTTATCCTGAATTGCAGCAGATGATGGATGATTGCCGTGCGCAGGGATATTCACCAATTATTTGTTCTTCCTATCGGACTCATGAAAAACAACAGGAACTTTTTAACCAGCAAATTCAGATATATATGAAAGATGGGATGGACAGACAGGAGGCAGAAGAAAAAACGGCAAAATCAGTTGCAATTCCGGGGACAAGTGAACATGAGTTAGGGCTGGCTGTAGATATAACAGATATTGCGGAACAAAAAATAGTCAGTGGAATGGAGGAACAGCCTGTACAACAATGGCTTATGAAAAATTGCTGGAAATATGGTTTTATACTGCGCTATCCTGAGGATAAGGCAGATATAACGGGAATTGTCTATGAACCATGGCACTATCGATATGTGGGCAAGGAAGCAGCAAAATATATTTACAGTAATCAGATTACACTGGAGGAATATTGCTATCACCATTGATTTTTTCTATACCGATTGGTATAATGTGAGTAAAAGTTATTCACAAGCAGGAGGAATGATTATGGCATGGTATGAAGAGGCAGTGTTTTATCATATTTATCCTATTGGCATGACAGGTGCGCCTAGAGAAAATAAGGGAGAAGAGGTAGTACACAGGTTTGAAGAACTGGACAAATGGCTTCCTCATATTGCAGATTTAGGTTGCACTGCTATTTATATAGGACCGTTGTTTGAATCCAGTACCCATGGATATGATACAAAGGATTATAAGGTTGTGGATCGTAGATTAGGAGATAATGAGGATTTCAAACGCTTTGTCAGAAAGGCTCACGAGGCAGGCATTCGGGTTGTAGTAGACGGTGTATTTAATCACACGGGAAGAGAATTTTTTGCCTTTCAGGATATACAGAAAAACAGAGAGCAGTCACCATACTGTAGTTGGTACAAGGGTGTTAATTTTGGCTGGAATAGTCCTTATAATGACGGATTTGGTTATGAGGCATGGAGAAATTGCTTTGAACTGGTGAATTTGAATTTATGGGAGCCGGCTGTGCGGGAATATCTTCTTGGAGTTATTGATTTCTGGATTGATACTTTTGATATTGACGGTATTCGTTTAGACTGTGCAGATTGCCTGGAATTTTCTTTCATGGAAGAGATGAGAAAGAGAACCCGTGAGAAAAAGGAAGATTTCTGGCTTATGGGCGAGGTCATTCATGGAGATTACAGCCGTTATATTCAGGATGGGCAAAAAATGCTTCACAGTGTTACAAATTATGAATTGCATAAGGGACTCTATTCCGGACATAATGATCACAATTATTTTGAGATTGCGCATACAATTCGCCGAGAATTTGATGAAAACGGTGGGATTTATAAAGGTATGAAGTTATATTCCTTTGTGGACAATCACGATGTAGACAGAATTATCAGTAAAATTCAGGTAAAAGACCACATTTTTCCTATTTATACACTGCTGTTTACACTTCCCGGAATTCCTTCTATTTATTATGGCTCTGAATGGGGAATTGAAGGACGCAAGGAGGGTGGAAATGACGATCCGCTGCGTCCGGCAGTGAAGATTGAAGAGGTCTTAAATCAGGAAAAAAATTCTAAGCTTATGAAGTATGTGAAATGGCTGGGAAATCTGCATAAGAAATATACAGATTGTCTTGCTTATGGAAGATATCGGGAACTACTGCTGACAAACAGGCAATATGCTTTTGCCAGATTTACTCAGGAGCAGGGGCTTGTTGTGGCAGTAAATAATGATGAGCAGGAAGTGAATATAAGTATTCCGGTTCCATTTGAGAATAAGAGGTATATCAATCTGGAAACAGAAGAACAGTTACCTGTGGAAGGCGGCAGGATTTGCCTTACTATGAAAGCAGCAGGAAGCGCTTTTATAGAAATAAGAGAATAATAGTATGATGATAATAGGTGAAAAGATTGAGTAAAATCAGCTTTTCACCTTTATTTTTAAGCTTGTATCCAGATTAGAAATGATATTTGATAAAAAAATTGACTTAAAGTCATATTTTTTCTCCGAAATTATTGACATCTCAAATTCTGGTGATAAAATATACGAATTGCAGACAATATGCTTATATAAGAAGATTATAGAAAAGCGAGGGAAAAGCATGAAGAGGGCATTTGAAATTTTTAGAAGAGATATAAATCGATTGTCTCATAACATGGTGGCAATGATTGTTACCATTGGTGTATGTCTGATACCATCTTTATATGCATGGTTTAATATTGCAGCAAATTATGATCCTTATGCAAATACAGGAAACATTAAGATTGCAGTGGCAAATGCAGATAAGGGTACGGAAAATGAGTTGATAGGAGAACTAAATGTAGGGGAGGAAATTGTCCAAAATTTAAAGAAAAATGATAGTTTAGGTTGGAAATTTACAGATGAAAAGAAGGCGGTGCAGGGTGTAAAGTCGGGAAAATATTATGCGGCTATTGTGATACCTGAGGATTTTAGTTCTTCTTTTGTGAGTATTCTTTCCGGTGATATGAAGCAGCCTCAGTTTGAATATTACTTAAATGAAAAGAAAAATGCCATTGCCCCTAAGGTTACAGGTACAGGTGCGTCTACGATTCAAGAGCAGGTAAATGAAGAATTTATTGCTGCAGCGGCAGGCTCTGTTTCTAAAATTTTGGGACAGACAGCAGAGCAGATGGGTACACAGGTTGACACAGTGCAGGAAAGTCTGATTGCAAAAATGCAGACAGCAGAGGAAAATCTGGAAGAATATCAGGTGGTTTTAGAAAATTTAAATAAAACTATTGATGGAAGTGATGATTTAATAAATGGAACTCAGGAAACGCTGGATGCTCTGAAAAGTGCGGTAGCATCGGGAGCAAAATCTATGAATAATGGAACAGATATTTTAGCTTTCGTGAGAAATAGCGTAGGTGCATTAAGCGTCGGTTTATCTGATGGTCTTACGCAGGGAGCAGATGCGTTGTCCGGTATCAGCAGTGCAGTGGGAACAGACCTTGGAAAGTTGAATGAGAAAGTACAGAATGTAAATGAGAAGATTGGAAATACCATTACATCTATGCAGGATTTAATCTCAAAAAACGAGGAAATTCTGACAGTTCTTAGAGAACTTGATAATCAAGTTCCAGGAAATCCGTTGTCTGAAATCATAGAAAAGCTGGAAACAGAAAATCAGAGACATAAAGAGATATTGAAAAATCTTCAGACAGGGAACAATAGTATAGGGAATGCCGTAAATACATCTGTTCAAGGATTAAATCAGATTGCTTCGGTTATTCAGGACGGACAGAAAAATCTCCAGACTTCCAGAGCTTCTTTTGAGAAAAATGTGCTTCCTTCCTTAAATCAATCTTTAGATTCTTTTGCACAGCTTTCAGGAAAGGTTTCGGGAGTTCTTGCCGGAGTAGAGCCCTCCGCAGAACAGCTTAAAAATGTAACGGGGGATTTGAAACAGACGTTAAGTGATACAAAAACAGCCATGGAGAGTACCAAAGAGGCTCTTGATGATGTGCAGAAAAAACTGAATACTGCTATTACAGATTTGGGGGCGCTGCAAAGCTCAGATATTTACCTGAGTTTAAAAGAGCTGACAAAAAAAGATACAGGAGAAGTAGCTGAATTTATGCATTCTCCGGTACAGTTGGAAACGAAGAGCTTTTATCGTGTGGAAAATTATGGTTCAGCTATGGCACCTTTTTATACAAATCTGGCAATCTGGGTAGGTGGTATTGTTTTAATCGCTATTTTTAAGATGGAAGTAGATAAAGATGAGAAGATTAAAAGCTTTACAGTAACACAAGGATATTTTGGAAGATGGATTTTATACATAACAACAGGTTTGATACAGGCGCTTATTATTTGTCTTGGAGATATCTACCTTTTGAAAATACAGTGTAAAAATCCGGCGGCCTTTGTATTTGCAGGTTTATTTGCTTCTTTTGTATATGTTAATTTGATTTATGCATTGTCTATTACTTTTAAACATATTGGAAAAGCCTTGAGTGTTATTTTAGTCATTCTCCAAATTCCGGGCTCTGCGGGCACGTATCCCATTGAAATGACACCGGCATTTTTTCAGTTTGTTCATCCTCTTTTGCCATTTACATACGGGATTAATGCTATGAGAGAAGCAATTGCAGGGATTTATGGTATGCATTACTGGAAAAATATTCTTTGTCTGGCAGTGTTTTTACCGATTGCTTTGGGAATAGGTCTTCTTTTAAGACCGCATCTTTTGAACTTGAACTATTTGTTTGACCGTAAGCTGGCTGAAACAGATTTGATGATTTGTGAAGAAGAGGGGATGCAAAGAGAAAAAATCAGTTTGTCAACAGCAGTGAAAATTTTAGCCGGGCAGGATGAATTTCGTAAATCCTTAAATGATAAAATTGAAAAATTTCAGTCTAATTATCATAAGAAAATACGGCGAGGATTTCTTGCAATTGTTGTCATTCCTATTATTTTTCTCATCCTTATGTTTAGTATTGACTCTAAAATGGTATTTTTAGTATTGTGGATTGCCTCAATTATACTAATTGCCTTATATTTAATTGTTGTGGAATATATACATGAAAGTTTAAAAAGAAAGAAACGTTTAAGTGAGATGTCGGATGAGGTGCTTTTGAAAGAAGTAAAAGAAAATACCCAGAGAGGAGAAGGGGAACAATGAGAAATATATGGAAAATCTTCATAGGAGACCTGAAGAAAATCAAAAAAAATGCCATTGCATGGATTGTTATTCTGGGACTTAGCGTTGTTCCATCTCTTTATGCGTGGTTTAATATTGCTGCCAGTTGGGACCCTTACAGTAATACAGGCAGTCTGAAGGTGGCAGTTGCCAACGTAGATACAGGATATGAGGGTGAATTGCTTCCGATTAGTATCAATCTGGGTGAGCAGGTAGTTTCAGGACTTCGTGAAAATAATCAGCTGGATTGGGTATTTACAGATTCTCAAAAAGCAGTGGAAGGTGTAAAATCCGGAAAATATTATGCAGCCATTGTGATACCGGAGACTTTCAGTAATGATATGATGAGTCTTTTTTCTGATGATGTAGAACATTCTGATATTTTATATTACTTAAATGAAAAGGAAAATGCTATTGCTCCGAAAGTAACAGATAAAGGTGCAGGGGCTGTACGAAAGCAGATTGCAGAATTATTTACGAAAACAATTTCTCAGGTGGGATTACAGCTCATGGATAGCCTTTCTTCTATGATGAGTAAGGAAGACTCTCAGGAAATGATTGGAAGAGTACACGAAAATATTACAGAGATTGCAGATAGTCTTTTAGCTGCGTCAGGTACTATAAAGGCTTTTTCTAATATGACAGACTCTATGGGAAATACACTGGAATCCACAGCTTCTTTTTTAAAACAGACAGGAAGTAATGCAGATACCAATTTATCGCTTCTTACAGATACAGGAAAAAGCGTTAAGAGCTTAAAAGATGCTTTATCAGGTACTACGGACAGTGTAAATGATGTGTTGGCGGCAGGCAGTGATGTTTACCAAGCAGTATCGGAACAGGTGGATGAGACATTTTCATCTTTGTCACAGGATGCTGCAGCAGCGGGTGAGAGTTTAAATGGACTGGCAGAACAAGTGCAGGTAATCATTGACAGATATGCTTCTTTTCGTGATAGTTTGCAAGGGGTCAGCGATTCTTTACCGGAAGCTTTTCCACATATAAAAGAACAGCTTGGCACAGTGATAGGGAAATTAAATACTTCTATTGCTCAGCAGGAGGCTGTAAGAGATAAATTGTATGAGGCTGCTGATAAAATTTCTCAATCTATTTCGGATGCAGGCAGCTACCAAAGTGAATTAAAAGAGCTTGCAAAGCAAAGTGCACAGCAAATTCAGAATGTGCAGACAGATTATGAGAAGAATGTAAAGGGGAATTTAGACCAGCTGTTTCAGACACTCAGTAACACCAATAAAGATGTGTTTTTGATTTTATCAAAATTAGATGAGGGAGCACAGGGGATTGAAGATTTGTCAGGCTCCGCAGCTTCTGATTTGGGAAAATTAAAAACAGCTTTGGATACTTCGGCTTCTTTGCTGGATGAAGCTTCTGGTAGAATGAATGATGTTTTACAGAAACTTTCAGAAGCGGCAGAGAACGGAAATCTGGAAATATTAAAGGATGTTCTGAGAAATGGCCCTGATACAGTGAGTTCTTTTCTTGCTTCACCAGTGAAAATGGAAACAAAAAGTATATATCCGGTAGAGAATTACGGTTCGGCTATGGCGCCGTTTTATTCTACCTTGTCTATTTGGGTTGGTGGTATCGTATTAGTTGCTATGATGAAAGTAACTCTGTCAGAGGAGAGAAAGAAAAAACTTCATCATGTAAAAAATTATCAGATTTACTTTGGCAGATATTTGCTGTTTTTTATTATGGGGCTCATTCAAAGCGGTTTAATCTGTCTGGGAGATTTATTCTTTCTGGGCATTCAATGTGAGCATCCGTTTTTATTTGTATTGTCAGGCTGGCTTACAAGTATCGTGTATGTAAATATTATTTATACCCTGACAGTTTCTTTCGGCGATGTGGGAAAAGCAATCTGTGTTATTTTACTGGTTATTCAGGTGGCAGGTTCCGGTGGAACCTTTCCAATAGAGATGGCACCATCCTTTTTCCAGAAGGTATATCAGTTCCTGCCTTTTACCCATAGTATGGGAGCAATGCGGGAAGCGATTGCCGGTTTGTATGGAAATATTTATGTAAAAGAACTGGGAACTTTGGGATTGTTTTTGATTTTTTCCCTGCTTTTAGGATTGGTATTTCGTAAGCCTGTTATTCGTTTAAATGAGTTGTTTACGGAAAAATTGGAGGAAACAAAATTGATGTAAAAATATATTTTGTTGTTGACTTTTTTATCTCTCTGAACTATATTATAGATATAACAATTAAACGAATGTTTAATCATTAAGAAAATATTATATTAAAAAGAGAGGTATTTTATTATGAAGAAGACTTATAATATTGAGGTGGATTGTGCAAACTGTGCAAATTTAATGGAAGATACTACACGCAAAGTTGAGGGTGTTGCATCTGCAACTGTAAATTTTATGACACAGAAGATGATTGTGGAATTTGAAGAAGGACAGGATGCCAAAAAGGTAATGAAAAATGTTTTAAAGGCTTGCAGAAAAGTAGAGCCGGATTGTGAAATTGAACTTTAAGAAACAGCACCCCGGATGCAAATTGCAAAAGGGGTGTAAATTTATCACAGAAAGAAGGTGGAAGTCGTTATGAATAAAAAACAGAAAAAAATGTTGACCAGAATTATCATTACAACAGTTATGGTAATTGCATTGAATTTAATACCTACCACAGGAATATTAAAGTTAGCCCTTTACCTGGCAGCTTATTTAGTTATTGGATATGATATTTTGAAAAAAGCCGGAAGAGGTATTTTAAACAGACGTGTTTTTGATGAAAATTTTCTAATGGCAGTGGCTACTGTAGGAGCCTTTGCTTTGGCGATTTATTCCAAAAGCGGAGATTATAATGAAGCCATTGCAGTTATGCTGTTCTATCAGATAGGTGAATTATTTCAAAGTTATGCGGTGAGAAAAAGCCGTAGGAACATCAGCGCCTTGATGGATATTCGTCCTGATTATGCCAATATAGAGCGTGATGGAAAGTTGGAAAGAGTAGATCCTGATGAAGTTAAAATTGACAGTATTATTATCGTTCAGCCGGGAGAAAAAGTTCCTTTAGATGGAATTGTCATAGAGGGAAATTCCAGTTTGAATACAAGTGCTTTAACGGGAGAGAGCCTTCCTCGTGATGTAAAGCAAGGCGATGAGATTATCAGCGGCTGTATCAATATAAATGGTGTGCTGAAAGTCAAGACAACAAAGGAATTCGGAGAGTCTACCGTATCTAAGATTTTAGAACTTGTGGAAAATTCCAGCTCCAGAAAATCGAAATCAGAAAACTTTATTTCTAAATTTGCCAAAGTATATACACCGGCAGTTTGTTATAGTGCATTAGCATTGGCAATTCTTCCTCCATTGGTACAGATGTTATTCTTAGGACAGACAGCTCAGTGGGGCGTATGGATTTACCGTGCATTGACATTTCTTGTTATTAGTTGTCCATGTGCTCTTGTTATCAGTATTCCTCTTAGTTTCTTTGCGGGAATTGGGGGTGCAAGTAAGGAAGGTGTATTGATTAAAGGTTCTAATTATATGGAAACCTTATCTCAGGCAAAATATGTGGTTTTTGATAAAACAGGAACTTTGACGCAAGGTGTTTTTGAAGTAAGCGGTGTTCATCATAATGTGATAGAAGAAAGGAAACTGTTGGAATATGCGGCATTGGCAGAATGTGCATCTTCTCATCCAATTAGTAAGAGTATTCAGAGAGCTTACGGAAAAGAAATTGACAGAAATAGAGTTTCGGATATTCAGGAAATCAGCGGTCATGGCATTATTGCAAAAGTAGACGGAAAAGAAGTTGCGGCGGGAAACAGCAAGCTGATGAAAAAATTAAATGTGGAATATCATGGCTGTCATGATGTGGGAACAATTATCCATGTGGCAATAGACGGAAAATATGAAGGGCATATTGTGATTTCTGATATTGTAAAGGAACATTCTAAAGAGGCTATTGCACGACTGAAAAAGGCAGGAGTGAAGAAGACGGTTATGCTTACCGGAGACGCACAGTCTGTGGCAGAACAGGTTGCACAGTCTTTGGGAATTGATGAAGTTTATGCGGAATTGCTTCCGGGAGACAAGGTAACAAAGGTAGAAGAACTCCTTGCAGAGAAGTCTGAAAAGGAAAAATTGGCATTTGTAGGTGACGGTATTAATGACGCGCCGGTTCTTACTCGTGCAGATATTGGAATTGCCATGGGAGCTATGGGTTCTGATGCAGCTATTGAGGCGGCTGATGTAGTTCTGATGGATGATGATCCTTTAAAGATTTCCAAAGCCATTAAGATTTCCAGAAAATGTCTTGGTATGGTATACCAGAATATTATTTTCGCTTTAGTAATTAAATTCGGTTGTCTGGCACTGGGTGCAATAGGAATTGCCAATATGTGGTTTGCTATTTTTGCAGATGTGGGTGTTATGATTATTGCGGTTTTAAATGCAATTCGTACCCTTCGCGTCCATAATTTATAAAAATTCCTTCAGGAAACGGTTGCTTTTCTGTTATTTAGCACGTATACTGTATAAAGAAAAAAATTTAAGGAGCTGTTTTATAAGACAGCTCCAATCCTTACGATATGAGTTAGATGAAACTAATAGGAAAGAAGGCAGAAGATGAAACTAAGTGAGTTACAAATAGGAAGTACGGCGACCATTCTTTCGGTAGGAGGAACAGGGGCTCTACGTCAGCATTTTCTGGATATGGGTTTAATACAGGGGACAGAAGTAACTGTAGTGAAATATGCTCCTATGGGAGACCCGATTGAGTTGCGTATTCATGGATATGAATTGACAATTCGTTTAGAAGATGCAAAAAATATTGAAATCAGTAAAGAGCATAAACCAAAAGATAAGGAAAATAAAAGGAAAAAGGAAGAAAAGCTTCATCCCGGATATGGAGAGGGTGGAAAATTCCATGACAGAAAAAATGAGAATCCATTACCGGACAGTGAAACGTTGACATTTGCTTTGGTAGGAAATCAGAATTGTGGAAAAACAACGTTGTTTAATCAGCTTACAGGTTCTAAGCAGCATGTGGGCAACTTCCCCGGTGTTACTGTAGACCGTAAAGATGGTGTAATCAAAGGGCATAGTAATACATTAATTACAGATTTGCCGGGAATTTATTCTATGTCTCCTTACAGCAGTGAGGAAATTGTGACAAGGGAATTTGTTATCCGTGAAAGGCCGAAGGGAATTATTAATATTGTGGATGCCACAAATATTGAGCGAAATATGTATCTTACTATGCAGCTTTTAGAGCTGGGCTTTCCTATGGTAGTAGCCTTAAATATGATGGATGAACTTCGGGAAAATGGAGGTTCTGTTCTGGTAAACGAGATGGAGGCGGCCCTTGGTGTTCCGGTTGTACCGATTTCAGCAGCAAAGGGTGAGGGAATTGAGGAACTTGTCCAGCATGCCATTCATGTGGCGAAATATCAGGAGACACCGTTAGAAACAGATTTTTGTCGAAAAGATGAAGGAATTCACAGAGGAATTCATGCAGTTATGCATCTCATTGAAGATCATGCTCAGAAGACCGGAATTCCGGTGCGTTTTGCAGCCAGTAAGGTAATGGAAGGCGACAGAAAGATTTTAGAGCAACTAGAACTTACGGAAAATGAACAAAATATTGTAGAACAGATTGCTAAACAGACGGAGGAAGAGACAGGACTTGACAGGGCAGCAGGGATTGCTCAAATGCGTTTTCAATATATCGAAGATGTCTGTGGAGAGGCTGTAGTAAAACCTAAGGAAAGTAAAGAGCATATCCGCAGCAGAAGCATCGATCGTTTTCTTACAGGAAAATATACAGGAATACCTGCATTTATCGGAATTATGGGAATTGTATTCTGGCTTACTTTCAGTGTGATAGGGGCATTCCTTCAGGGGATTTTAGAGTCAGGTATTACTTATCTTACAGAGCTGGTAGATTTGGCAATGCAGGAAGCGCATGTGGCAGGTGTATTACATTCTCTTGTAATTGACGGTATCTTTAATGGGGTAGGTGGTGTACTGAGCTTTTTGCCGATTATTGTAACTTTGTTTTTCTTCCTGTCCCTTTTGGAGGACAGCGGATATATGGCTCGTGTGGCATTTATTATGGATAAGCTGCTTCGAAAACTGGGCCTTTCCGGAAGAAGTATTGTGCCTATGCTGATAGGATTTGGATGTACAGTTCCGGGAGTTATGGCAAGCCGTACACTTCCTTCTGAGAGAGACAGAAAGATGACAATCCTGCTTACACCATTTATGAGTTGTACTGCAAAGCTCCCGATTTATGCGTTTTTTACAGCTGCATTTTTTCCGGAACACGGCGCTCTTGTTATGATTTCTCTATATGTCTTTGGAATAGTAATGGGAATTGTTATGGCATTGATTTTTAAGAAGACAACATTTAAAGGGGAAGCAGTTCCTTTTGTTATGGAACTTCCGAATTATCGTATGCCGGGACTGAAAAACGTGGGACATCTGCTGTGGGATAAGGCAAAGGATTTTCTGCAGAGAGCTTTTACCGTTATCTTTATTGCAACTATTGTAATCTGGTTCTTACAGAATTTTGACACAAGTTTGAATATGACAACAGATTCACAGAATAGTATACTGGCATTAGTTGCCGGTGCATTGGCACCTGTTTTTGTACCTGTGGGATTTGGAGATTGGAGAATTGTTACAGCGTTGATTTCCGGTTTCTTGGCAAAGGAAAGCGTGGTATCTTCTCTCACTGTATTATTTGGAAGTACTGCTGCCTTACAGGGCAGTATAAGTATACCTGGGGCAGTGGCATTATTGGTATTTTGCCTTCTTTACACCCCATGTGTGGCAGCCATTGCCTCTGTAAAGCGTGAATTGGGTGGAAAATGGGCGACAGCTATGGTAATTGGACAATGCGTAATCGCATGGATTGCAGCATTTGCAATTTATCATATTGCTATATTGCTCTAAGTTTAGAAAAAATAAGGAGTTGACGTTTTAAACATTCTGGAGATGAATCTAAAGCGTCAGCTCCTTATTTTTCAGATACGCAGGAAATATCCATCATCTGTTCAATCATGTGATGAAGAGACTGCGCTTTTTCTGATGAACTGGCTTTATAATAAGTTTCTTTTCCCTCTCTGCGGGTTTCCACCAGTCCGCTGCTTTTTAGAAGCCGTAAGTGATGCGCAACAGCAGGGCTGCTCATATCCATTAAGGCAGAAATATTGATTACACATTCTTCGCAGTGACATAAAATCCAAAAAATACGAATGCGTGTGGTATCACTAAGTTGTTTGAATATAGAAGCAACAATTTGAAATTTTTCTGTGTCGGGTATATGTTGTATTAAACGTTCCCCATGTTCTCCGTGTTGATGGGGCAATGTATGTTCTTCCATAAAAGCATTTCCTCCTTTATTTTCTATAGTGTAACATAAAATATTAAAAATGAAAATTGTGAATCATATAGATTGACGGTGAAAATAATATAGAGAGTTCCATTTAAAAAACTGCATTTCGAATATCTATACAGTCTCTAATTCGTATTCTGTATAGATATTCCTGAAATGCAGTTAAAATCTAATAACTTTATTTTAAACGGTATCCACCAAGTCACATCCACTGACAATTTTGCTCCAGATATTTTCACGAAGTTCTGTCTTCATATCATGTGGATATTTATTTTCTACTGTCCAGTAAGGCAGGCGTTCCTGTTCTAATTCTTCCAGTTTATCTACTTCTTTAGAAAGATAAGCGACAATCCGTCTTTGGCAAGCTTTTAAACGTGCAGAAACTCCGCTCAGCTTAATGTCCATAAGCTCGTAACCAAAAGGTTTTGCATCTTTCATCCATAATTCTTCACGGAATTGGTGCATAAGTTGTAAATTTTCCAGAATATTGGGGATAACTTTTGTATTTAATTCTTCTAATGTGGACAAATCTTTTTTGTCATAAGCTTCTTTTAAATGAATTCCCAAATCAGCTTTTTCAGACAGTACAAGGGCAAAATATTTGTAGAAATTAAACAGTGTTTTATAGCAGGTATTTTCTTCTACGCATTTATCCAGCTTGTCAGCTAAATCTTTATAATAGGATTTTGTATCCACTCCTTGAATGTGGTAGTCAAACATACCCAACATAGCATCTTGATACAGCAAATATTTTGAAGGATTATCTGCGGAAATATTATTTCCGTCTCCCTGGAAAAGAGAATCAAATCTGTCTAAAAGTTCAAAATCTTCCCATTTTGCATCCACACAGTCTGTAAAGTTTTGTTTTAAAACATTTTCATCTAAATCAGAATGGAAGCAAAGTGTAGCAAATGCTACAAGTCCCGGATAAATAGCATCAATTGGGGTTTCTGCGCCATTATCCATCCAGCCGGTAGCAAATACTTCCTGTACATTTTGTGCCTGACATTCTAAAAGAGCAGGGATGGTACAGTTAATTGCTCTGCCATAGTTTGGTGCAATACCATTCCAGTTCCAGATACCGCCTGCAAAGACTGTTTTTTTGGCAATTTCATGGTGAACACGAAGCATTTTACGATATACGCTTCTGTCTGTATTATAGTAATCCCAGTATACCAAAGCTAAATCATCTGCCGGTTTTGTCCAGTTTGTAGTATCTGTGTTTTCATCAATATTGTAATACCATTCATTTGCGTTGGAGGAGATGAACATATCGCTCCACATCATAGGTTTTAAATTTAATTCTCTGCAGATTTCCAGAACACGGTCAGTGTGCTCTAAAAGCAGTTCAGAGCTTTTCTTGTAGCCATTTTGATGGAGATAGTTTCCAAGTCCCAACATAACAGCTTCATCCATACCGATATGAATATTTTCAGAACGAAAACAATTTTTTACAGAAGTCAGAAGCTGTCTGATGAAATCGTAAACTTTTTCAGAACCTACCAACAGAATATCTGCACTGTCTTTTAACTCCTGTCCCATAGGCCATTTCAGGGCGTTTCTCAGATGAGCAAGCGTCTGAATACAGGGAACAAGTTCAATTCCAAACTGGTAAGCATAGTCATCTAACTGACGGATTTCTTCCTGTGAGTAACGACCTCTGTAAGTGCCAAAGTAAGGAAGTCCCGGAACTTCATAAGTATCTTCTGTATATAAAAGTAACTGATTAAGTCCAAGCTTTGCCATAATACGAATTAATTTTTTTACGGTATCTATGGTAGAAACAGCGTTTCTGGAACAATCCAGCATAAAACCATTTTTTTCAAAAAATCCTGTTTCTTCAAAGTCAAAATCTTCATCTAAGTGATGAATAAGATGATTGAGACAACGGAAATAATGTGCCGGTTCGTGGCAGGTAATCGTGCACTGTTCACCTTTTTTGGAAACTTTTAAGGTGTTTCCGGAAGGAGTGAAAGTCACATGAACACAGAGATTTTGTGTGTGTTCATTCTGCTTGCTGTACTCATTTAAAAGTATTTGTGTACTTTCCTCAATCAGCGCAAGGTCCAGAGAGGAAGGAGTGTTGCAATACGAAAAAGTCATAATAATAGCTTCCTTTCATTTAATTATTTTAGTGTTCTATATGTGTTTTATAGAATTTTTTCTGGTCAAAGTAATAGTAAATAACAAACAGGGCTGTTGTCAATCCCCATGAGATAGGATAACAGAGTAAAATATCGGAAATACTTGGTTTTTTCGGTATTACAAGGAAAATCCAGATAATACGAAGCAAGCATACACCTGTACAGGTCATAAGCATAGGAACCAGTACATTTCCCACTCCTCGAAGAGCGCTGGATAAGATTTCGATAAAAATAAACAGCACGTAGGAAGGTGCAATAATGTGAATGATCTTCATACCGATTTTAATAACTTCCGGGTCTGTGGTAAACATTCTAAGAAGATATTCACCCAGAGAAAGTAAAAGAATACTTACCAGCAAAGAAGCAATAAAATCCATGAAAAGACAAACGGTAACGCTTTTTTTCATACGATGATATTTTCCCGCACCATAATTCTGTCCGATAAACGTTGTAATTGCCACACTGAAAGCACCGGAAATCATCCAATAAATGGCATCGATTTTGCCAAAAGCAGTGTAAGCTGCCATGGTACTGGTTCCCAAATCATTGAGAGAAGTCTGAATAATCATATTGGAAAGATTATACATGACAGACTGAATTCCAGCAGGAAGACCAATAGTAACAATGGACAAAAACAGGAATTTATGAAAATGAATTTCCTTTGGTTTCAGGCAATACATATCTTTGGAGTTCATTAAAGCGTAAATAACCAGAACCGCACTGACCGCCTGAGAAATTACAGTAGCAAGAGCTGCACCTGCAACTCCCATATTAAATCCTACTACCAGAAGAACATCCAGAAAGATATTAATAAAACAACATACAATCAGAAAATAAAGAGGACGTTTAGAGTCGCCCACAGCTCTTAAAATAGCAGAACCTACGTTATAAATAAATACAAAAATAATGCCTGCAAAATAAATCCTAAGATAAGTAGAAGAACCCTGAATAACGTCTTTTGGAGTGTTCATAAGTTTTAACATAAAAGGTGTTAAAGCAATACCGGCAATGGTGATAATAATGCTTCCTACAATAGAGAGAGCGGCAGCAGTATGCAGAGTATCGTTGAGTTCTTTTTTGCTTTTTGCTCCATAATAGCGAGCTATAATAACTGTGGCACCGGAAGAAAGACCTACAAAAAATCCTACAATCAGATTCACCATTTGTCCGGTGGAGCCACCTACGGCAGCAAGCGCCTGCGTTCCTACAAAACGACCTACTACAACTGCGTCAGCAGTATTGTAGAGCTGTTGAAACAGAGTTCCCAGCATAATCGGGAAGAAGAAGAGCAAGAGCTGTTTCCATATAACACCCTCTGTAATCTGGTTTACAGAAGTCTTTTTAGTCTTCAATGAAAGTCCCCCCCTTTTTTATTAAATTCTATATTCAATATATATCACAGCTTTTTACAAATGTCGATAAATTTTATTATTTTTTGATGTGGAATGTGATATGATTAAAAATAAATTGGGGAACGAAAATATTTGGGAGGTATGAAGATATGGAATTAAAAATTAGAGTAGCAAACCCGGCAGGCAATGTAACAATTTTTGTAATGAGTCTGGCAAAAAGAGAAGATTATCCGGCAATTTCCAGAGAACTTTTGTGCATGGAAGAACTTCACGGAGAACAGGTGGGTTTTGTGGAGAAAATGCAGGATGGAAGTTTTCACATGCAGATGATGGGCGGTGAATTTTGTGGAAATGCAACCAGAAGCTTTGGATATTTGTTAAGTATGCTTTCAGAAGAAAAGGCAGAAGATGTGTGGGTGGATGTCAGCGGTTCTCAAAAGAAACTGAAGGTGGCAGTAGATATGGAAAAGGGGACTGCAAGGACAGAAATGCCTCTTCCAATGGAGATTAAAGAAATTTCCGTAAAAGAGGAAAAATATTCGATGGTTGTATTTGAGGGGATTTGTCACATTATTGTAAATAGCGCTCCAAAAGCTCAGGAGTTTGTAGATAAACTTATTGAGGAGGCAAAAAGAGTCTGCCCTTGTGATGCTTATGGTGTTATGTTTTTAGAGGAAAGTAAAATGACTCCCGTGGTATATGTGGAGAGTACCACTTCCATGGTCTGGGAGAGCAGCTGCGGAAGTGGCAGTATGGGAGCAGCTGTGTATCTTTCTAAAGATGCAGATACCGGAGAATTTGTATACGAGCTTCATCAGCCGGGAGGCATGATAGAAGCTTATGTAAAAAAAGAGAATGGCAAGGTACTTTCCTGTAAAATGGGAGGACCGGTAACAATATCAGAAGAAATGCAGGTTGACATAAAATGAAGGCAGGGAAGCTGAATGAACCTTATATAGCAATTATGAAAGATGGAAAGCTGTCTTATGGTGGTAATCAGGAATGGTGGAAGGGAGGAAGTATGTCAGGTTATGGCTGTGGTACGATTGCGGCAACGGATATGCTTCTGTATTTGGATTTACATAAAGATTACTGTAAAGGTAAGGAGTTTCAGGAAGAAGAGAAAGGAAATGGTATTTTAGATGCTGAGGTTTATGAGAAATGTGTAGAAACAATGCGTAAAAAATACTTTCCTATTATTCCGGGTCTGGGAATTCCCGGTTGGCTTTTAGGAATAGAGGTAAATCGTTATTTTATTAAAAACAGAATTCCTTTAAAGGCAGCCTTTGGAGTAAGGAGTCGAAATATACCAAACAGAATAAAAGCTATGCTGGCACACGATATACCTGTGATTTTGGCAATCGGCCAGAACTTTCCTATTCCTTTAAGGAAACATAAGCTGGCTTTTTATAATAAGACAGAAGAGGGATACGAAAAAATAGCAGAAACAGCAGCTCATTTTGTCGTGGTTACAGGATTTGAAAGTGAGTGGCTACGTATTTCTTCATGGGGAAGGGAATATTATATTAATTTTTATGAGTATCAGAACTATGTGAAAAAGCATAGCTGTTCTTTGGTGAGCAATATTTGCTATATTAAAAAGAGAAAATGAAGTGTTCTTGAGAAAAATACATTTGTCCTCATAAAGGGGATTGACAAATAAAAAACCAGTGCTATAATAAAATCGTTATTTGCATATTGTGCCAATAGAAGGCTGCAGGAAAGAGGCAATATTGCCCACCGAAGGAGTAATACTCTCAGGGGCTTTGAAAAAAGCAGGACTGCATCTGGATGGCTCTCTGGAGAATCCCGAAAAGGGTGCCGAAGGTGTAAGCAGACAGTGTCTGTGAATCTCTCAGGCAAAAGGACAGTGAAGTTTTTCGTAAAGGTAGTGCCTTTCGGTACTATGTTTATGGTTGAACGCAGTTGCGCTTGAAAAGAACTTTAACCTGTGGGATTTTCGCAATCTCACAGGTTTTTTATTATTTCAGACAACAATAGGCAAATAGAATGAAAAGAAAAGGAGACAGAGAAATGGAAATGATAGCGTCTATTGTGGAGCTGGTGAACAAATTTTTATGGGATTATGCACTTTTAATCTTACTTTTAGGTACAGGTATTTTTTATACTTTTACTCTGAAGTTTATTCAGGTGCGAAAATTCGGTGTAGGAATGAAGAAGATGTTCGGGGGATTTTCTCTTCATGGAAAGAGCAGTGAGAATGGATTAAGTTCTTTTCAGGCATTGGCAACAGCTATTGCAGCTCAGGTTGGTACAGGAAATATTGCCGGTGCAGCAACAGCTATTGCAGCAGGTGGTCCCGGAGCTATTTTCTGGATGTGGGTAAGCGCATTTTTTGGAATGGCAACTATTTATGCAGAAGCAGTTATGGCACAGCACACCAGAGTGAAAGAAAATGGTGTGATTGTAGGAGGGCCTGTTTACTATATTAAATATATTTTTAAGGGAAAATTTGGTAAGTTCCTTGCAGGATTTTTCTCTGTTGCAATCATTCTGGCATTAGGATTTATGGGAAATATGGTACAGTCCAACTCCATCGGAAGTTCTTTCTACAATGCTTTTGGTATAAAACCATTTCATGTTGGAATTTTAGTAGCTATTGTAGCAGCATTTATTTTTCTGGGAGGAATTAAAAGAATTGCCAGAGTTACAGAAAAAGTTGTTCCTTTAATGGCACTTATTTATATTATTGGATGCTTAATTATTTTATTTATGAATGGCAGCGGAGTAGGTACTGCATTTCATGATATTTTTGTAGCAGCATTTGCACCGGAAGCGGTACTGGGAGGTGCTCTTGGTGTAACTGTGCAGAAAGCCATGCGTTTTGGTGTGGCAAGAGGACTTTTCTCGAATGAAGCAGGTATGGGTTCTACACCTCATGCACATGCAACGGCAGATGTAAAGCATCCTGGTGATCAGGGTATTATTGCTATGATGGGTGTGTTTATTGATACTTTTGTAATTCTTACATTAACAGCACTTGTAATTCTTTCTACAGGAGCATTGTCAAGTGGAGAAACAGGTTCTGCTTTGGCACAGGTTGCTTTTGATTCTGCTTTTGGCTCCTTTGGTAAGATTTTTATTGCTATTTGTATGTTGTTTTTTGCATTTACTACTATTATTGGCTGGTATTATTTTGGTGAAGTAAATGTGCGCAGTCTTTTTGGTCAAAAAGCAGTTAAAATTTATGCTGTTCTGGTAGTTATCTGTGTTTTAATAGGATCTACTTTAAGAGTTGATTTAGTATGGAATATGTCCGATATGTTTAACGGACTTATGGTAATTCCAAACCTGATTGCAATTTTAGCATCTGTTAAAATTGTAAAAAAACTCAGTAAAGAGCATGAGTTTATGTAAAAAAAGAGTGTTTACAAATATTCCTGAATATGTTAGCATAATTCATATATGTAAACACAAAGACGGAGAGAGTACGTATATTTTGCATTTTACAGAGAAATTCCCGTGGGCTGAGAGGAATGGATGAGGATATGCGGAAGATGGCTCCTGAGAGGCGCACCGAAGCAAAATTGCCAAGGCTGCGACAGGTTCCGCCTGTTATAGCGGCAGGGTATTAAAAGGATACTCGTTGAGATTTGTACTGCGAAGTACAGATGAATAGAAGTGGTAACGTGGGTTTATTGGCTCGCCTTCTTTTTATAGAAGGCGGGCTTTTTCATTTCATAGGAAAGAGCCCCTGCGAAATGAAAAACGCTCCGCGACTGTATATAAGGAGGAAAGAAAATTGGATAAGAAAAAATATTATATTACTACCGCAATCGCCTATACATCAGGCAAACCACATATCGGAAATACTTATGAAGCAATTCTTGCAGACAGTATTGCCAGATTTAAAAGACAGCAGGGATATGATGTGTTTTTCCAGACAGGAACAGATGAACATGGACAGAAGATTGAATTAAAGGCAGCAGAAGCCGGTGTTACCTGTAAAGAATTTGTTGATAATGTGGCAGGAGAAATTAAGAGTATCTGGGATTTAATGAATACTTCTTATGATAAATTTATCCGTACAACAGATGATTACCATGAAAAACAGGTACAGAAAATTTTTAAGAAGCTGTATGATCAGGGTGATATTTACAAAGGATATTACGAAGGTATGTACTGTACACCATGTGAGTCTTTCTTTACAGAGTCTCAGCTGGTAGACGGTAAATGTCCGGATTGCGGACGTCCTGTAACACCTGCAAAGGAAGAAGCATATTTCTTTAGAATGAGTAAATACGCACAGAGACTTATTGACCATATCAATACACATCCTGAGTTTATTCAGCCTGTATCCAGAAAGAATGAGATGATGAACAACTTCCTTCTTCCGGGCCTTCAAGACTTATGTGTATCCAGAACTTCCTTTAAATGGGGAATTCCTGTAGATTTTGATCCAAAACACGTAGTATATGTATGGTTAGATGCTCTTACAAACTATATTACAGGTATCGGATATGACTGTGACGGAGAAAATACAGAACAGTTTAAGAAAGACTGGCCTGCAGATTTGCACTTAATCGGAAAAGATATTATCCGCTTCCATACAATTTACTGGCCGATTTTCCTTATGGCGCTTGATTTGCCTCTGCCAAAACAGATTTTCGGACATCCTTGGCTTTTACAGGGTGATGGAAAAATGAGTAAATCAAAGGGAAATGTTCTTTATGCAGATCAGTTGGTAGATTTCTTTGGTGTAGATGCGGTACGTTACTTTGTTCTTCATGAAATGCCATTTGAAAATGATGGTGTAATTACATGGGAACTGATGGTAGAGCGCTTAAATTCCGAACTTGCAAATACTTTAGGAAATCTGGTAAACAGAACAATTTCCATGTCTAATAAATATTTTGGCGGAGAAGTGAAAAATACGAATGTATGCGAGCCTGTAGATGAAGAATTAAAGGCAGTTGTATTGGGAACAAAAGCAAGAGTAGCAGCAAAAATGGAAGAACTTCGTGTGGCAGATGCTATTACAGAAATCTTTACTTTATTTAAACGTTGTAACAAATATATTGATGAAACTATGCCATGGGCTCTGGCAAAAGATGAGGATAAGAAAGACCGTCTTGCAACAGTTCTCTATAATCTGGTAGAGGGAATTTGCATCGGAGCTTCTTTATTAGAGTCCTTTATGCCTGAAACAACAGGAAAAATTCTGGTACAGTTAAATGCACCAAAACGTGAATATGAAGAATTAGAAACCTTTGGTTTATATCCTTCCGGAAACAAAGTTACAGAAAAACCGGAAATCTTATTTGCACGTCTGGATGTAAAAGAAGTGCTGGAAAAAGTAGAAGCTATGAAAGAAGAAGAAAAAACAGAAGAAGCAGCAGAAGAAAAGGAAGAAGCTCCTGTTATAGATATTGAAGAAAAAGAAGAAGTCACTTTTGATGATTTCATGAAAATGCAGTTCCAGGTAGGAGAAATCATTGCCTGCGAAGAAGTACAAAAATCCAAAAAACTTCTGTGTTCTCAGGTGAAAATCGGAAGTCAGGTAAAACAGATTGTATCAGGAATTAAATCTAACTATAAACCGGAAGATATGGTTGGCAAGAAGGTTATGGTTTTAGTAAACTTAAAACCTGCAAAACTGGCCGGTATCCTTTCAGAGGGTATGATTTTATGTGCAGAAGGCCTTGATGGTGAATTGGCTCTTATGACTCCTGATAAAGATATGCCTGCCGGTGCAGAAATCTGTTAAAAAGGGGATTGACAGCACTGGTTATATCGTTTATAGTTCTCTTTAATAAAAGGGAGTAGCTGGCACCTATGGGTGTTCGCGATAACGTCAATCTCGATGGAAAGATTTCCATCCGTGTCGTGATGAAATGGCAAGACTTTTATTGCATGAAAAAGTGCAGTAGGAGTCTTGCCTTTTTCTGTTTCCCATGAAAAACAAAGAGACTTTTACAACGCACAATAAAAATCAGGAGGAAAAAGCATGAAAGAGTATTATCAAATGTCAAGAACAGAAGCTCAAAAGGCTGTAAATGGCAGTACTCACCCTCTAAGCGAGGAGCAGATTAAGAAAAATCAGGAAAAGTATGGACCAAATGCTTTAGTAGAAGAAAAGAAAAAGTCTATTCTGCAGATTTTCTTAGAACAGTATAAGGATTTTCTGGTTATTATACTGATTATAGCAGCAATTGTATCAGGATTGCTGGGAGAAACGGAAAGTGCCATTGTTATTCTGGTGGTAATTACCATGAATGCTATTTTAGGTACCGTTCAGACCATTAAAGCAGAGCAGTCCTTAGACTCTTTAAAAGCAATGTCAGCCCCTGAGGCAAAGGTTTTCAGAAACGGAGATGTAATCAAAGTCCCATCTGATCAGGTAACCGTAGGTGATATTGTTATGCTGGAAGCCGGTGACTATGTTCCGGCAGACGGACGTATTCTTGAAAATGCCAGTTTAAAGGTTGACGAAAGTGCCCTGACAGGGGAAAGCCTTGGAGTGGATAAGAAGGAAGAAGAAATTGAAGGTGAAGTTCCTTTAGGTGACAGAACCAATATGGTATATTCCGGAAGCTTTGTTTCCTATGGACGTGGTTCTTTCCTTGTAACTGCAATCGGTATGGAGACAGAAGTAGGAAAAATTGCAAAACTTTTAAAAACAACTTCTGAAAAGAAAACACCGCTTCAAATGAACTTAGATAATTTTGGTCAGAAATTATCCATTTTAATTCTTGTATTTTGTGCTATTTTATTTGGTATCAGTGTATTTCGTGGAGAAAGCATCGGAGATGCGTTCCTCTTTGCAGTTGCCCTTGCAGTGGCAGCTATTCCGGAAGCGTTAAGCTCTATTGTTACCATTGTACTTTCCTTTGGTACACAGAAGATGGCGAAAGAACATGCTATTGTAAGAAAACTTCAGGCAGTAGAAGGTCTGGGAAGCGTTTCTATTATCTGTTCAGATAAGACAGGAACTCTGACACAGAATAAAATGACAGTAGAATATTATTATGTAGAAGGAAAAGAAATTCCGGCAGAAGCTATTGATTTAGGTGATAAGGCACAGAAACAGCTGCTTCGCCACAGTATCTTATGTAATGACTCTACAAACAAAAATGGTGAAGAAATCGGTGATCCTACAGAGACAGCTCTGATTAATCAGGGTGATAAGTTGGGTGCTCCTGCGGAAGTAGTAAGACAGAAATACCCAAGACACAGTGAAGTTCCTTTTGACAGTGACAGAAAGATGATGTCAACCCTTCATAACTTAAAAGAAGGTTCTACTATGGTGACAAAAGGTGCCGTGGATGTTCTTTTGGGACGTGTGACACACATTCAGAAAAATGGTGAAATTGTACCGATTACCCAGAATGATATTCAGGAAATTGAAGCACAGAACCAGAAATTCTCACAGGGCGGTCTTCGTGTTCTGGCTTTCGCATATAAGAGCGTAGCGGAAGGCACAACACTTACTGTGGAAGATGAAAAAGATATGACATTCTTAGGTTTAATTGCTATGATGGACCCACCCCGTGAAGAATCAAAAGCCGCTGTAGAAGAATGTATTAAAGCAGGTATTAAACCGATTATGATTACCGGTGACCATAAAGTAACAGCAGCTGCTATTGCTAAACGCATTGGTATTTTGAAAGATGAGTCAGAGGCATGTGAAGGTGCTGTAATTGAAAATATGTCTGACGAAGAATTGAGAGATTTTGTAGAAGGAATTTCTGTGTATGCACGAGTTTCACCGGAACACAAAATCAGAATTGTCAAAGCATGGCAGGATAAGGGAAATATTGTTTCTATGACCGGTGACGGTGTAAATGATGCACCTGCTTTAAAACAGGCAGATATCGGTGTTGCTATGGGTATTACAGGAACAGAAGTATCTAAAGATGCCGCATCTATGATATTGACAGATGATAACTTTGCGACTATTGTTAAAGCAGTAGAAAATGGACGTAATGTATATCGAAACATTAAGAGTGCAATCCAGTTCTTGTTATCAGGTAACTTTGCCGGAATTTTAGCAGTATTGTATGCTTCTATTGCAGGACTTCCGGTTCCTTTTGCACCAGTTCATCTTCTGTTTATCAACTTACTTACAGACAGCTTGCCGGCCATTGCTCTTGGACTTGAGCCACACACAGAAAGTGTTATGAATGAAAAGCCAAGACCAATGAACGAATCTATTTTAACAAAAGATTTTCTTTCCAGAATTGGAATTGAAGGTCTTGTAATCGGTATTATGACAATGGTTGCTTTTTATATTGGAAATCCGGAACAAACCCCGCTTTTAGCTTCTACACTGGCATTCGGAACTTTATGTACTTCTCGTCTGGTACATGGATTTAACTGTAAATCTTCTGAACCTGTGTTGTTTACTAAGAGATTTTTCAATAACATCTATTTAATTGGTGCTTTCGGACTTGGCCTTGTTTTAATTACAGCAGTTATGTTAGTTCCTGCACTGCACAGTATTTTCCAGGTACAGACATTAAACCTGACACAGCTTCTTATTATGTTTGGTCTGTCACTTGCAAACCTTCCGATTATTCAGTTTATTAAATGGATTCGTACAAAAATCGGTAAATAAAAGATTTTTGGAGGATATGTATGGATTTGAACAAGAAAAACATGAAAAATATTATGCTACTGATTGTATTCGCTGTTTTATTCTACGTAGGAGTACAGCGAATAGAAAGTGTGGCGGCAGGATTTTCCTTTGTGGTTAGTATTGTTTTTCCGTTTTTGCTGGGAGCAGCTATGGCATTTATTTTAAATGTTCCCATGAGCTTTATGGAAAAAAGACTATTTTCGAAAACAAAGGGAAAGGCAAAAAAACTGAAACGACCAATTTGCCTTGTGCTGGCTATTTTATTTGTAGTTGCTATTTTATGGATTGTACTTTTGGTGGTTATTCCTGAGGTAGCAAGTACGGTTGCCAGTTTAAGTGTAAATATAGAGGCGGCGCTTATAAAGCTTCAAAGATGGGCGATGGACATTTTTGAAGATAACAAGCAGATTGAAGTTTGGATTGCCAGTCTGCAGTTTGATTGGGACGGAATTATTCACACCGCATTCGGATTTCTGAAAAACGGAGCCGGAAATGTTTTAAATTCCACCATGACTGTGGCAAAGACTGTTATCAATTCTGTTATGAACTTTTGTGTTGCTTTTGTGTTTGCATGCTATATCCTCCTTCAAAAAGAGAAGCTTGCTGTACAAATCCGAAAGATTTTATATGCCTTTTTTTCTAAGAAGGTGGTAACAAAGGTGCTGGACATTGCGTCTTTAAGCTATAAGACCTTTGCTAATTTTGTTACGGGACAGTGCTGTGAAGCCGTTATTTTAGGAACAATGTTTTTTATTTCCATGAGTATTTTAAGATTTCCCTATGCACTTTTAGTAGGCGTTTTAATTGCATTTACTGCATTAATTCCGATTTTCGGTGCATTTATCGGATGCTTTTTAGGGACTTTCCTGATTTTAGTAGCAGACCCTATGAAGGCGATTGCCTTTGTTATTCTGTTCCTGGTATTGCAGCAGGTTGAGGGAAACTTGATTTATCCTCATGTAGTGGGAGGTTCCGTGGGACTGCCGTCTATCTGGGTTCTGGTTGCTGTTACAGTGGGCGGAAGTCTAATGGGAATTGTAGGTATGTTGGTATTTATCCCGATTTGTTCTGTGCTGTATGCGCTGTTTCGGGAAATGGTATATAAAAGATTAAAGGAGAGAGGAATTCATGATATTTGATACCCATGCACATTATGACGACAAGGCATTTGATAAAGACAGAGGACGAATGCTGGAGCATGTACATGCCAACGGAGTGAGCGAAATTATAAATGTAGGCGCTTCTTTTAAAGGAGCAGAGGACTCCGTAGAACTGGCAAAGAAATATCCTTTTGTTTATGCGGCAGTAGGTATTCATCCGGATGAGGTAGGCGAGCTGGATGAAGAAAAAATGTGCAGACTCAGACAGCTGTGTGATGAAGAAAAAACAGTTGCCGTAGGGGAAATCGGATTGGACTATTATTGGAATAAGGAAGACCATGAAACACAGAAAAAGTGGTTTGTAAGGCAGATGGATTTGGCAAAGGAAACAAAGCTGCCGATTATTGTTCACAGCCGTGATGCTGCAAAAGATACTTTAGATATTATGAAGGCAGAAAAGGCTGAGAATTTATCAGGAGTTATTCACTGTTATGCTTATTCCAAAGAACATGCAAAAGAATACATGAATATGGGATATTATCTGGGCATTGGCGGTGTAGTTACTTTTCCTGATGCTAAAAGACTGAAGGAAGTAGTAGAATACGCACCATTAGATTATCTGCTTTTGGAAACAGATGCTCCGTATTTATCACCGGTACCACGCAGAGGTAAAAGGAATAATTCTCTTCACCTTGGCTTTGTCATGGATGAAATTGCCAGAATAAAAGGCGTTTCTTTTGATAAAGTTGCAGAAGTAACAAGAGAAAATGCCAGAAGGCTGTTCGGAGTCTGATTTTTGATTTATTCCGTATGAGAGAGGAAGGAAGAAAGTTCCTTCTTTAATAGGAGAAATTCGCTGTCTGAGGGATTGACGTAAAGTATGTAGTTGATTTTACTGTTGAGACTTTGCAGATAGTGGGTTTCTCCTTTTTTGTATCCGATGTGTGCAAGATGGTCCTTTAGACCGAATTTTTTGATGTAGTAGCATTCTTGTCGGATACGGCGACGGTATTCTTTTGATGTCTGCAGTTTTTGATTAACCACAAGTCCGGTTACTTCCTGACGATTTTTCTGTGAGCATACATGAGTTTTTTCAGGATTTAGAGAAAATCCTAAACGCATAAGAAAAGACTGCACTTTTTTCTTTACAAGTACAGGATTAAAGTCACCGGAAAAAGTCATATCGTCACAATATCGTGTGTAAGTTATTTGCTGTTTTTTGCACCAGTTTCCGATATAATTATCGAAAGGTTTTAAAATAAGATTGGAAATATAGGGGGAACTGGGCGCACCTTGAGGCAGAGCATCGTGATAGCAGCATAAGTGTGTCAGAAGTGTCCGTACAGAAGGAGGAAACAGTTCGCTTTTAAAAACTTTTTGGTAAACATCAATGTAGGTAATACTGCCAAAGAAATCATGGATATCTAATTTCAAAAGGAGTTTTTGATTTAAGTGAGGAAAAGCATTGAAAACAGTAGAACAGCCGCTTTTGTAAGCTGTTGCATAAGGAGAAACAGGAAACTGGACAAGGATGTGTTTTAAGATATTTGTCTGCACCTGTTTTAATAGGTAATCAGGTATAAGAAGTTTCCTTTTCTTTCCGTTTTTCTTAGGAATAAATACTTGAGAGTAGTGATTTTGGGCGTGATTAGATAGAGCGTAAAGAAAAGCGAGCTGGTTGTCTGAAGCAAGATTTAAACCATCTGTTAAGTGCAGAGAACGCAAAAAATCTAAAGAATCATTATGTGTATTGTATTTCCATAGGCTATTTTCCATGAAACTTCCTCTCCTTTATATAAAAGACACAGCAGACACAAAATGGTGATAAAGAAATTGGCGAAGCCGTACAAGCCGCAGGCAAAAGCACATGAAATGTGCCGATGTACGGCATAGCCAATGCAGAGCTGGCATAAGCCATCGCTTAATTTATAACATAGAAAAGCGACTCGCTTTTCTGACATGAAGTTTTTCGTTGTCTTCGCTGTCTGCTGCGTTTAAATATACTGTATCACACTTAAAACAAAAAAGAAAATAAAAAATGAACAGTTGATTTTTTATATACCGATAAGTATAATTGAAGGTAGAAGGGCGGTGAACAGAATGGACAACAAAGAGGTGCTTTTGCAAGTAGCGCTGGATTTGTTTCACGCAAAAGGATATGATGCGGTGGGAATACAGGAAATCGTTGATAAAGCCGGAGTGACGAAGCCCACCTTGTACTATTACTTTGGAAGTAAGAAGGGACTTTTGCAGTATCTTTTAGAAAGCGGCTACAAGATTTTGCAGGAGGATATTGCAGAGGTTGTGCAGGTGAATGAGGAACTGCCGGAAATCCTATATCAGATTGCTAGAAGATTTTTTAACTTTGCATCTGCTCATGAGAAGTTTTATCTGTTTATGCTGTCACTTTTCTATTCAGGGAGAGAAAACGAAGCCTTTCAAATGGTGCTTCCCTTTATAGAAAATTATTACGGATACATTGCAGGTGTCTTTGAAAGAGATACTTCTCTAAAGGGAGATACAGCTCAGAGAAAAATGTATGCGGTGGGATTTACAGGTGTTTTAAACCATCATATTATGACTGCCAGCTACGGGATGCTGGAGAATGAAATGTTTAAAATTTCAGATGAAACGACAAGGGAAGTTGTTCGTCAGTTTCTGTATGGAATTTATTCATAAAAGGAGGAGATTTTTATGGGCGTTAATATGAAAATTACAGAGTTGGACCGATATTTGTTCGGGGAGGGAACTCATTACGAAATTTATAAGCTGTTGGGGGCACATGTGGGTGTGAACAGAAAGAAGGAAGGCGTTTTCTTTGCAGTATGGGCGCCTCATGCAAAATCAGTTTCCGTAGTGGGAAATTTCAATAACTGGGATGCAAAAGCAGACATTATGAAATGCGATAATAATATGGGGCTTTATCAGCTTTTTATTCCGAAGGTAAGAGAAGGAGATTTGTATAAATTCTGCATTACCGCCCAAAGCGGCGAGTTGTTATATAAGGCAGACCCCTATGCAAATTATTCCGAACTTCGTCCGGGAAATGCTTCAAGGGTTGTGGATTTAACCGGCTATAAATGGTCAGACAGTGTCTGGATGAAAAAACGTCAGGAATTTGATGTGGACAAGGATGCCATGTCTGTTTACGAGGTGCATCCCGGCTCATGGAAAAAACATCCGGCACAGGGAGAGGATGATCCCGGTTTTTATAATTATCGGGAGCTGGCACATGAACTGGCAAAATATGTGAAAGAAATGGGCTATACCCATGTGGAACTTATGGGAATTGCAGAACATCCTTTTGACGGTTCATGGGGATATCAGGTAACCGGCTATTATGCACCTACTTCCCGCTATGGTACACCGGAAGATTTTCGCTACTTTGTCAATTATTTACATAAGAATAAAATCGGTGTTATTCTGGACTGGGTACCGGCACACTTTCCAAAGGATGCTCATGGGCTGGCAGACTTTGACGGCGCTCCGACTTATGAATATGCAGATCCCAGAAAGGGAGAACATCCTGATTGGGGAACAAAAGTCTTTGATTATGGTAAAAATGAAGTGAAAAACTTCCTCATAGCCAATGCGCTGTTTTGGATTGAGGAATTTCATATTGACGGTCTGCGTGTAGACGCAGTTGCATCTATGCTTTATCTGGATTACGGACGCAGAGACGGAGAATGGGTTCCGAACCAATACGGAGAAAACAAGAACTTGGAAGCCATTGAATTTTTCCGTCATTTGAATTCCGTTGTTTTAGGGAAACATAAGGGCGTTGTCATGATTGCCGAGGAGTCTACCGCATGGCCGATGGTAACAGGCAAACCGGAGGACGGCGGACTGGGATTTTCCTTGAAATGGAATATGGGATGGATGCACGACTTTTTGGAATATATGAAGCTGGACCCGTATTTCAGAAAATACAATCATCATAAAATGACATTTTCCACCTCTTATGCGTACAGCGAAAGATACGTATTGGTGCTTTCTCATGATGAGGTAGTACATCTGAAATGCTCTATGATAAACAAAATGCCGGGGCTTGGACAGGATAAATTTGAGAACTTAAAAGCCGGATATTCTTATATGATTGGACATCCGGGTAAGAAATTATTGTTTATGGGACAGGATTTTGGACAGTATCAGGAATGGAGCGAAGAACGAGAATTAGATTGGTACTTGCTGGGAGAACAAAACCATCAGCAGCTTCAGAATTATGTAAAGGAATTACTTAAAATGTATAAAAAGTACCCTGCTCTATATGCAAATGACAGCAATTATCAGGGACTGGAATGGATTAATGCTGATGATGCTAGCAGAAGTATTTACAGTTTTGTACGTTGGTCACCTACAGGCAGAAACAATTTGTTATTTGTAATTAACTATACACCGGTAGCAAGAGATGATTATAGGGTAGGTGTACCGAAGAGAAAACAGTATAAGCTGATTTTAAACAGCAAGGAACCGGAATTCGGCGGTGATGTACATAAAGAAGTGGTAGATTATAAAGCAGTGAAAAAAGAATGTGACGGAAGACCATTTTCCTTTGCATATCCATTACCGGCCTATGGAGTTGCTGTATTCAGATTTTAAGTTATAAAACATATATAAGAAATATTTATGCATCTTTAGCAGATTTATCCGGTGGGCTGTCGCTATATACTTAATGCGACAGCCCACTTAGTATAATCAGAAAGAAGGAAAAGGAATGAAAGTTTTTGATATGCATTGTGATACAATCAGTGCTATTTATGAAAAAAGAAAGTGTAATGAAAGGTTAGAGCTCAGAGAAAATAATCTGCATATAGATATAGAAAAGATGAAAAAAGGAGATTATGGACTTCAGACATTTGCACTTTTTGTAGATAAGGGAGAGCAAAAAGACTGTTTTCGGACAGCACAGGAAATGATAATGCTGTTTCAAAAGGAAATTAAGAAGAACAGTCAAGATATTGCACAGGTTTTTACATACAGAGATATAGAAGAAAATGAGAAAAACGGAAAAATTTCAGCACTTTTATCGTTGGAGGAAGGAGCTATTTATGAGCGAGAGCCGGAAATGCTTCGCAGATTTTATGAACAAGGGGTTCGTATGGCAACTTTTACATGGAATTACGAGAATGATTTAGGATACCCTAATCGTTTTTATGATCCTTTAGAGCAGAAAGTATGGAGTGTAGGAGAAACAGCAGGTTTAAAAAAGAAAGGATTTGAAATGTTAGAGGAGATGGAAGGACTTGGAATTATTCCTGACGTTTCGCATCTTTCAGACGGAGGTTTTTATGATGTGGCAAAACATACAAAGCGTCCTTTTTTGGCATCTCATTCCAATGCAAGAAGCATTGCACCTAATGCAGCTCGAAATTTAACAGATGATATGATACGAATTTTATCTGAAAAAGGCGGTGTTATGGGACTGAATTTTTGTGTCTCTTTTGTAAGAGAAAACTGGAGACCAAATGAGGAAGGTGCACTTTTATCTGAGCTTATCAGACAGATAAAATACATTATTGATATAGGTGGCGAGGAATGTCTGGGACTTGGCAGTGATTTTGACGGGATTGAAGAAGTGCCTCTGGAAATGAAAAGTGCAGCAGGGCTTCCGCTTCTGGCAGAGGCAATGGAAAAAGAAGGTATGCCATATAGTCAGATTGAGAAGGTGTTTTTCAAAAATGTAAAGAGATTTTTAAAAGAAAATTTGTAGAAAAAAAGGGGTTTGGCGTAAGCACACCCCTTTTTAACATTTAAAATCAAATAAATCGCGAACAGGTACTTCTAATACATCTGCAATGTCAAAAAGACTGTCGAGAGAAATGGAAGTTTTTACTCTTGGTGCTTCAATATTACTAATATGCGTTCTGCTAAGTCCTACGCTTTCTGCAAGTTGAGTTTGTGTCAATCCTTTTAATTTCCGATAATAAGATATGGTAAGTCCTAATTCACGGAATTGTCTTATTCTTTTCTCGTCCATAAAGGCAAATCTCCTTTTTGCTAAATATAGCATTGCCATAAAAGGATAAAAACAAACTTAAACTATGCAAAAATAAATTACAACACTGCAAAATATAGATATGAGTTGTAAAAAGACATATAATAACTAATTTTTGCAGTGTGTAACTAGATATTTGTCAGCAATATTGCACATCTGTTCTAAGCTAAAGACATGCACATGACTTCCGGAAATTACTTCAAAGCCGCTTACAAAGTCTGACTTAGAAAACAGATAATACCATTCTTCCATATCAGGAAAAAGAGAGGAATGTTTTTGCAGCTTGTAAAGTGCGTCAATGTCAATCCATTCGTCTGTCCAAAAGCAAGTACCCAGTAAAATTTTGTTATTGTTATAGGCTGCAATAGGAATTGTTTCTGTGCGTTTTTTGGTAGGGTGCTGTCCCCACCATTTACCTACATTTTTCATAGGGAAAGGAGCTGTGCCCATTTCATCTGTTAAAATCAGAAATTCCTTACAGATAGTTTCAAAAGTATTTTTTGTATAGGTATCTAGGGCAGGTAAGACAAAGGTGTTAAAAATAGCTTCCCCTTGTCCGACCTCAATTTCTGAATGATAAGGAAAGACATAAGTGTACCAAAATCGAAAAATACCATCTGAGATAAAATAAACAGCACGGCGGCTGCTCTGATCTTCTGTTACGGGAACCATTCGTTCTGCTAAGTTGTGTGAAGACAGAGAAAGAAGCAAACTACTGGCAGCGCTGGGAGTCAGATTTGTATAGTCACAAATTTCCTGTAGTTTTTTATCTTCCTGTCCCATGGAAAGGAGAATAGAGCGCATAACAGAAGAAGCAGAATAGTATTCTTTTGTTCTGGAAGGCACAAGGCGATAAAAGAAACCGTCTTCTCGAAAGAAAAGCTGATAAATACTGTCTTGCACAGATAGTTTGGGGTTGAAATACTGCAGATAGGCAGGAACTCCCCCTGTAATACTGTACAGCAGTATCTGTTCTTCTAAAGACATTTCAGGATAAAGCATCCGCATTTCAAAGAAATGAAATGGTCTTAAAAGAAAAGTATGTTTTTCTTTTGTATATTCTTTTTCATAGGCAGAAGCAGGTTTACATAAAATTAAAAATAAATTTGCATCTTTGTTTATACGGTTGAAGAAGGAAGTGATTAATGTGGAAATCCTTCTGTTTCCGGCTGTAAGATGTGGAAAATCATCAAAAACGACCAGTAAGGGCTCCTGCTCAGAGTGCTTTGCCAGCGATTTAAAAATATCAGTCAGCTTTTTTGCTTGTTGAAAGTCCTTGTGGAACTGTCGTGCACATAATGCTTTTAGCATACGGACATTTTCTTCAAAAGATAAAGGAGCAGCTTTGAAATATAAAGTTTTTCTGCTCTTGGAAAGTTCCTGAATAAGTCGGGTTTTTCCCATACCCGGATGGGAATATAAAGACATATAGCAGGAGTTTTTTGTATCAAATAAATGGTTAAAATTGGAAAGTATATTCCCTTTGTCTAAAAACATAATATCTCCTTGGATTTTGTAAAATAAGATTTAACTTTATTTTAGGTGGAGTTTTCAGGAAAGTCAAAGTATTTTCGCAGGTTTTTTATAGAAAGTTTAGATTTAATTCCAGATTATTTAGGGGAAAAAGAGAAAAAGTGTGGTACAATATAGAAAAACTGGGTAGAGAGGCAGTGATTATGAAACTTAAAACCAGAATTATTATTTCTTTTTTTATTATTGTTTTGGAACCTTTGCTTTTTACAGGACTGGCTTTTTGGGCGTTTTCGGAATATCAGTTTGGCGTTATAGAAGAACAGTATGGAATAAAGGACCCCACGTATAAAAGTCTTTCCAATACAGCGGAGATTGTAAACCACCTTAGTAATGAACAGGCAGAAATAATGCAAAAGGTGGCAGAGGAAGAGCCTTATAAATTTGAAGATATTGTGTATTTGGACGAGATGAATGCGGAACTTCAGGAAATGCATTCGTATTTGCTGGTCAAAGAGGGTGAAAGAGTAACTTATTATGGATGCGAGACTTATCCGGTAGAAGTAGTAAAACGATTGGAACGGTATGAAAATTTTAACTCAGGAAGCAGTGACAGCGTCTATATGGGTGGCAGGGTTCAGGCTCTTGTAAAGCAGATTAGTTTTCAAACAGATACAGTGCAAGATGGAAGTGCTTTTATTATTTCCAATATTTTTGAGACGCTTCCTCAGTTAAAAGAACTTTTTAAAAATATGCTGGTAACAGTAATTGTAATTTTGGCGGCTACTGCTTTAGGTCTTACATGGTGGATTTACAGAGGTGTGATTGCTCCTCTTGACAGGCTCCGAACAGCTACCAGAAGAATTAAGGAAGGGGATTTGAACTTCTCTGTATCTACAGAAGGTGTTAGTGAAATTGCCGATTTGTGTCAGGATTTCGAAGATATGCGCCGTCGTTTGAAGGAGAACGCAGAGGAAAAAGTTGCCTTTGACCGAGAGAGTAAGGAACTTATCAGTAATATTTCCCATGATTTAAAGACACCGATTACGGCGGTAAAAGGCTATGTCGAAGGAATTATGGATGGGGTTGCTAATACACCGGAGAAAATGGAACGTTATATTAAGACGGTCTATAATAAAGCCAATGAAATGGACAGGTTAATTAATGAGTTGACATTTTATTCAAAGATGGATACAAATAAAATTCCCTATACTTTTAATAAAATTTATGTGACGGAGTTTTTTGATGACTGTGCAGAAGATTTGAATGTGGAACTTAGCGCCAAGAATGTGGAGTTTTCTTATTCTAATTATGTAGAACCGGAGGTTATGGTAATCGCAGATGCGGAGCAGATTAAGCGTGTGGTAAATAACATTGTAAGTAATTCCTTGAAATATACCGGAGAAGGAAAGCAGAAACGGATTAATCTTCGGGTAAAAGACGTAGGCGACTTTATTCAAGTAGAAATTGAAGATAACGGTAAAGGAATAGCAGCAAAAGATTTGCCTAATATATTTGACAGATTTTACAGGACAGATGCTTCCAGAAATTCATCGAAGGGAGGAAGCGGAATTGGTCTTTCTATTGTTAAGAAAATTATGGAGGATCACGGAGGTAAAGTCTGGGCAACAAGCAAGGAGAACATTGGAACAGTTATGTATTTTGTTCTGAGAAAATATCAGGAGGTACCGGTAAATGAGTAAGATTTTAATTATAGAAGATGAAGAAGCGATTGCAGATTTAGAGAAAGATTATCTGGAATTAAGCGGCTTTGAAGTAGAAATTGAAAATAGAGGCGATGTAGGACTAAAAAGAGCCTTGGAGGAAGATTATGATTTATTTATTTTAGATTTAATGCTTCCGGAAGTAGATGGCTTTGAAATATGCAGAGAAATCCGTAACCAGAAAAATACACCGATTATTATGGTTTCTGCTAAAAAGGATGATATTGATAAAATCAGAGGTCTTGGTCTGGGCGCAGATGACTACATGACAAAACCTTTTAGCCCCAGTGAACTGGTAGCCAGAGTAAAAGCCCACCTTGCCAGATATGAACGACTGATTGGAACAGGAATTCAGGAAAATGATATTATTGAAATCCGTGGACTGAAAATTGATAAAACAGCAAGACGTGTATGGGTAAATGGTGAAGAAAAGAACTTTACCACGAAAGAATTTGATCTTCTTACCTTTTTAGCACAAAATCCAAACAGAGTGTTTACTAAGGACGAGCTGTTTAAAGAAATCTGGGCAATGGAGTCTATTGGAGATATTGCAACTGTTACTGTGCACATTAAAAAAATTCGTGAAAAGATTGAATTTAATACAGCGAAACCTCAATATATTGAAACTATTTGGGGTGTAGGATATCGGTTTAAAGTGTAAAGTTAGAAATGAGTATATTGAGGCTGTTTCATTAAGTGCATATCGAGAATATTTATACATTTTACGAGCTTCTGCCTAATGTAACAGCCTCTTAAGATTTTAATTGTATTTTATTGTGTCAGAATATGAGTTTTTTTATTAATTGGATTTTTGATTTTTAATTGCTCTTTGTTGTTTGAAGATATCATATATGAAGTAGTTGCCCCGTTTAAAATGCTGATGGAAACATGAACAGGTACATCATTCTCGTCATATACAATTTTAAATATGTCAAATGCAGGATCTCCCTCTTCACAATGAAGGTAAGCTGCTTCGTCTTTTTTTGCCTTTCGTACTTTGATTACTTTCTCGGAATTTACCATTTTTACGTGATATATATTTTTTAAAATTTTATATACAGAAAAATTTCCGGTCAGATATTTCTGTATATCAGGATAACGGTCAGAAGGAAGATAGCAGGTATCTATAAAGATCATTGTATCATCATGTCCCATAACACGTTTAATTTCAATGATATCAGAAGTATCAGGAATGTTCAGGTATTCGCTGAATTCATCAGAAGTTTTTTTGAATTGAAGGGAAAGTAGTTCAGAAAATGCATTCTGATTTCTATCTTCTATTGCTTCATGAAAACCACCGATTTCATTTAACCTGATGCGTAAGGAAGGGTCCAGAACAAAAGTGCCTTTTCCTTGCTTTTTTACCAAAATATTTTTGCCACAAAGTTCTTTCACAGCTCGTCTGACGGTGATACGGCTGACATTATATGCGGCTTCCAGTTCTGTTTCTGTGGGAAGTTTATCACCGGCTTTATAAGTGCCATTTTTGATGTTTTCTATAATAGCATCCATAAGCTGTTGGTATAGTGGCTTGATTATATTTTGTTCTAACATATTTACTTTTAATCTCCAGTTATCTTATATTTTTATCATTTTCGGGGTTCTGTTATGATATTGCGCAATATAAGAGAAACCTGCTTCTTTCAGGCAGTCCAGTGCAATATCAAAATCTCTTTGCAAATCAGTTGCCCGATGGGCATCTGAACCTAAGGTGATAATTTCACCATGAAGCTTGGAATAGAGTTTTAATACCTCCAGTGACGGCATGCAGCCGATACCATAACGTACTCCGGATGTGTTAATTTCTATACCAATTCCATGAGAAATCGCTGTTTTTAATACCTTCTGTAAATAATCGTTTTCACAGGGGATATTTATGTGAATTCCCTGTCTGGCAGCGTATCGCTTAAATAAATCAAGATGTCCAAGACAGTCACATAAATGATTTTCGACTATTCCCAGAAGATTAGAAAAATAAGTATTACATAGCCGGTCAATATTTATTGTCTTATAATTATACATTGATAAATCTACGTTGTCAATTTTATGGCAGGAGCCAATAACATAGTCAAAAGGATATTTTTTTAAGAATTTTTTTGCTGTTTCTGGTTGAAGATGGGGTTGGCCAAATTCAATGCCAAACCCTACATGCACAGATGTAGGGTTTGATTGTTTTAGAAGGCAATATTTAGCATAATAGTTGTCCAGATATTCTTCGTGAAATTTTGGACTCTTATAAGAACCAGAAAAAAATTCAAAATGTTCAGTCAGCATTAATTCCGGAATGTTGTTTTCTTGGGCGGTATTTAGAATATTGGTGTAACTTTCATGAGAGTCAGGGGAGACAGAGGAATGAATGTGATAATCTGGAATATTTTCTATCATTCTGTCATCGGGTGTGGATATCCAAATCCACCATGAATTCTGCATGTGGCAGCTGCTTTTGCAGCTGCAAAAGAAAGCGCTTCTTTCATATTTTTTGTATCCCCATAATTTGTAAGGAAACCAGCAATGAAGCTGTCTCCGGCTCCCATGGTGTCGATGACTTCTGTTTTTACAATTCCCTGTGTATAGAAATCCGCACCATCGTAAAATATAGAACCTTTTGCCCCTCTTGTCACACCGCAAATTTTTGCTCCTTTGGATGCGGCAAGTTTTAAGAGATCCTGACATTCTTCTTCGCTTAAATCAGAACCAGAGAAGAATGCATAAGTCACATAAGGACAAACTCTTTCCAGATATTTCGTATCACGTTTATCAGAGAAGTCAAAGCTGACATCGCAAACCTGAGAAAGAGCAGCCAGTTCATATTCCATATTGGAATAACAGCTTGTGTGGCAGATATCAAAGTTTTTGATGATATCCAAGTCTTCTGATACCAGATGAATACTGAAAAGATGTTGGCAGCTATCTCTCTTTCCGGCAGCAAATACACGGTCTCCATCCTTTAAAAGAACTTTGGGCTGTGCAGAGTGTGCATAAACTTTTCTGGAACGGGAAACATCAATTCCTTCTTTTGAGAGACATTTTTGTATCCAGTCGGCATTCTCATCATTTCCGAAAATACCGATATAAGCCGTTTTTTCAGCACCATCTCTTTTACAGTTTACGACTACGTTAACAGCGTTTCCTCCTGGATAGTATACGTTGTCATCTACATAGCAATCTGTTACATTATCTCCTACAGCAATTAATTTCATGTTCATCCTCCTTTTCTATCAGCCTTTAACACTGCCGGCAGTCATTCCTCTGATAAAGCTTTTCTGCATAAAGATAAATAGAATAGCAATAGGGAGACAGGCAATAACCATACCGGCCATAACAACTCCCCAGTTCGTCATCAGACCATCGGAAAATACCATAAGTCCAACAGGGATAGTCTGCTTCTCAGAAGAATCTATAAACATAGTGGCAAAAATGAATTCATTCCAAGAATAATAAGCAGTCATAATGATTACTGTTGAAATAATAGGTTTTGACAATGGCAGATAAATTTTCTTGTAAATTTGAAAGAAAGTAGCTCCGTCAATAATAGCAGACTCTTCCAGTTCCTTTGGAATACTGATAAAGAAGGAACGTATGAGCATGACAGAGACAGGAAGTCTAAATGCGATATAGGGAAGAATTAACGCAAAATAGGTATCTTTCAATCCAAGATTTTTTAAAAGCATATAAAGTGGCAGTAAACAAACCTGTGGGGAGAGAAGAAGTCCACCCATAATCAACAGAAAACATAAATTTGCAAAGCGGCTTTTCATCTGGCAGATGCCGAAAGCTGCAAAGGTAGAAATCAATACAACACCAATAATAGTTCCCACACTGACAATCAGGGAGTTGACAAAATAATTAGAAATTCCCTTTTCCCAGGCAAGCTTATAGTTTTCAAATAACCATTCTTTTGGCAGTCCCCAGACATCTTTAAAAATACCATTGTAATCTTTAAAGGAGGACATGATAATCCAGAACATAGGGTAAATAATCAGAATAGCAAGGATAACCAGAATGATGAACCAGATATATTCTCCAATACCCCATCGTTGAAGTTTTGCTTTTTTCTTCATGTGTTATTCCTCCTTTCCGCCAATAGTAAAGAACTGAATGCTGGAAAGCACAGCAGTTATGACAAAGATTAAGATGGCAATGGTAGATGCATAGCCCATATCGTTTTTAACAACACCTGTTTGATACATATGTAAGGCGAGGGTCATTGTTGAAGTTCCCGGACCTCCTCCGGTTAAAATATAAGGCTCGTTAAATACAGTAAATGCACCCACAACGGTAATGACCATCGTAACAAAGAGCATTTGCTTTACCTGAGGAACGGTTATATTGAAAAACTGGCGGATTTTTCCGGCACCATCCATTTCAGCTGCTTCATACAAATCTCTTGGAATTTTCTGTATGGCAACAATGAACAGCATAGTGACATAGCCGGTACTTTGCCATTGAGAAACAGCGATTACAGCAAACATGGCAATTTTACTTTTTCCAAGCCATATTGTGGTTAAATTATCAAGCCCTATAAGTTCCAGAAAGCTGTTTAAAAGTCCCATTTGAGGGTTGTAGATAAATTCAAATAACAGACATACAACAGTCATGGAAAGCAAGGTTGGGATAAAAAAAGTGGTTCTGAAGAAAGGTGAAAATTTCTGAAACAATTTATCTTCCAGAACAGCAGCCAGGACCAGACCAAAGCCTACCTGAATGATAACAGAAATTACAGCGTATAATATATTATTTTTCAGACATGTAAGAATAATTTCGTCCGAAAAGAGTTTGCTAAAGTTAGCTAAGCCTACAAATTCTTTCGTTGTGGCAGACAGAGTAAAGGACTGTGTACTGTAAACCATGTTCACGATTAAAGGATAATATACAAAAATTCCTAAAATCAAAATGCACGGAAGAATATAAAGAAAGGCCTGTTTGTTTTTCTTTCCTGCCATAACAATCCTCCTTGTTCAATATAGTTGTAAAAGGAACAGACGGTCCTAGAAGACCGTCTGCAAAAATTCCTATATATGGGACGACCTGGGTTAATTGGATTTTCCTTTTAGTTCAGCAGCAGCAGCCTGTACATCCTTCATAACTTCTTCAGGGGTCATATCATTAGTAGCAATTGCGGAAGCGCCTTGTCCGAATACGGTATAAATACTGGCATTACATGCATTATCAAACCATGGTGCCATCTGGCTGGCTGCATTAATAGTGTCTAATGCTTCAAGCTGTTCAGGAAGAGCATTTTCTTCTGTAAGAGCACCATTTACACTGGTTAAATCTCCGCCTACAGTGGAGAGCTGTACAGCTCCGCCTTCTGGACTTACCAGCCATTTCAGAAACTCAATACATTCTTCAGGATGTTCGGCTTTATTAGAAACCATAAATCCTTCCGGAGCACCTGTCAGAGCATTTGGATCGCCCTTTCCTTCTTCGAATGCAGGAAAATTAAAGAAACCATAATCAAAATTAATAGTATCTTTCATCAAAGAAATTTCAGCAAACTGGAGATACATAATTGGTGACTCTTCAGCAGCAAAATAAGTGTTACGTGCAGCTTCGTGATCAATAGCAGTACAGGTTTCACCCATGTATTCTGTGAGTTGTTTCCATTTATTTAATACTTCGATGTATGTAGGATCTGTAAATTCACCTGTAGCAGGATCATAGTCTTTTGCCAGAACCTCAGGGTCAACCATACGCTGGTTCATGGTTCCTAAATAATGAAGAATGGCCCAATTATCTTTTAATCCTTCTACGATTGGAGTTTCATATCCGGCATCTTTGAGTTTGTCAAGGACATCAATAAATTCATTCCAGGTTTTTGGGATTTCAATATTATTTTCTTCGAAAATCCGTTTGTTATAGAAGAAAGCTTTTCCATCCTGAGACCAGGGAACAGCCATGATTTTTCCGCCAAAGGTAAAAGGTCCTTTACTAACATCAGAAATTGTGTCAGCCCATGCAGTATCTTCTTCAAATACAGAGGTTAAATCCATAACATTTCCGGAATCAATCATTTCCTGGGCGAAGCTTCCTGACCAGGATGAAAAGATATCAGGTACCTCATCTGTAGAAACAATCATACGAATTTTTTCTTTATACTGGTCATTTAAGATACAATCCATGTTAATTTTTACATTTGGATTTTCTTCTTCATATTTTGCAATTAATTCTTTAAACATAGAGTTTTTCGGATCATTAGGCCAGCGATGGAAAAAATTGATTTCAATGGTATCTTCATCTTTCGTAGCTTCCTTAGACGCTTTGTCTGAACTTCCGCCACCACATGCTGCCATAGAAAGCATAGAGAGTGTAGTGAGTGACAGGGCAATTATTTTCTTGAATTTCATTTTCTACCCCTCCTTTTCAAATTAATTAGTATTCCATTCTCCACATGTACCTGCGTACGCCTAAATCATGTCCTCGTTCATAAGCAATAGCATCAGCCATGGAACGTAACACAGCCCCTGCAAGGAGTGGAGCATAGTATTCACGAACAGATGGATCAATTCCACACCAGTCAAAGTCTTCAACATCAATTAAAGCGATGCGGTCAGAATATTTTTTACAGAAGTTGTAAGCTCTTTCATCCAGATAACGAGTAGAACCAGTTCCTTTAACAATAATGAATGGTACATCAAAATCTGTGATTTCGAAAGGTCCGTGGAAATATTCGCCGGAATGGATACAGCTTGCATTAATCCACTGCATTTCCATCATAAGACAGATTGCATAGGAATAGCATTCACCGTAGCAGGCGCCACTTCCCATAGTGTAGAGAAGTTTTTCTCTTTTATAGCTTTTTCCCCATTCTGTTGCAAAGTCAGCATACTGAGCTTTTACTTTTTCTGTTGCTTCCTGTAAGTGATCTAAAGCTTCCAGCCCTTTTACATATTTTTCATCAGGTTTTACTGTGTTTAAAATTTTAAAAATCAGAGAATAAAGGACTGCTTTATTTAAATCTGATGTATCGGCTTCTTTGCCCCAGTCGTAGAAAATAGGATACTCAGCAGCTTTCCATAATGGAGAATCCACCAAATGGGAAAGAGCGATAGTAACAGCTCCTTTTTCTCTTGCTACTTCAGTTGCTTTTACTGTTTCAGGTGTGTTGCCGGAATGTGAACAGGTAATAACAACAGAATTTTCATTTAAAGCCTTTGGCTCCATATGTACGAATTCATTAGAAGTGTAGATACTGGCTGGAATTTCAATTTCACGATCAAACATAAACTGAGCTGGCATCATAAAAGCCTGGGAACCACCGCATGCTACAAAGTAAAAATGGTTTACAGTTTTGTTTGCTACGGCCTGAACTGCTGCATCGATTTGGGCGATAATTTCTTTTTTCATGATTTTAAATCCTCCTGTTTAATTAAAATTATCAATATCGTTATATAACGTTATATATTGTAATCTATATATACAATAATACTTTAGAAATGTCAATAGAAAAATTAAAAAATGTCAGAAATGTAGATTTGACAGGGAAAAAATGTGCTACTATACTTTGTTTATGTATTGCAAAAATCAGAACGGATATGGAGATCAATATATGAATTACCTTGATATGGTGTTAGACCAATATAGTCGTACGGATTTTTATCCTTTTCATATGCCGGGACATAAGCGCCAGGTGCATACAGAATATTTAAGTAATCCTTACGCAGTAGATATTACGGAAATAACATACTTTGATAATTTGCATCATGCTGAAGGAATTATAAAAGAAAATCAAGATATGGCGGCAGAGCTATATCATGCAGATAAAACGTGGTTTTTAATTAATGGCAGCACTGCCGGGATTTTAGCCGCAGTATCTGCCTGCACTTCCAGGGGAGGTAAACTTCTTATGGCGCGAAACTGCCATAAAGCAGTATATCATGCTGCTTATCTGCGAGGCTTGGAAACGTCATATATCTATCCTTCTTATGAGCCGGCTTGTGGATTAAACGGCAGGATTTCTCCAGATGATGTGGAGAAGGTATTGCAGGAGAATGCCGGTATAGAAGCAGTTATCATTACTTCTCCCAGTTATGATGGAGTAGTGTCAGATATAGAACAGATTGCGAAAATGGTTCACTCTTATGGAATTCCGTTGATTGTGGATGAGGCACATGGTGCTCACTTTGCTTTTGGTGAGTATTTTCCCACATCTGCTTTAGAACTGGGGGCAGATATCGTTATTCATAGTTTACATAAAACATTGCCGGCCATGACGCAGACAGCGCTTCTTCATAAAAAAGGGAATAGGGTATCTGGTGAAAGGCTGGAAGAATTCCTTGGTATATATGAAACCAGCAGCCCTTCTTATATTTTGATGGGAGGGATTTCTTATTGTCTGCGTTTTTTGAAAGAACAGGGAAAACAAAAATTTGAAATGTTTCAGAAAAATTTGAAGTGGGCAAGGGAAAAAATGAAAACGATGAAGGTCCTTCATCTTGTGGGGGAAGAACTGATTGAGCAAAATGATATTTTTGATTTGGATTATTCTAAAATGATTATTTCTACCGTAAATGGTGATATAAATGGTCCTCAGCTTCATGAAATTTTGAGAAAAAAATACCATCTTGAAATGGAAATGGAGGCAGAACAATATGTGCTGGCATTGACTAGTGTGATGGATAGCAGGGAAGGTTTTGACAGACTGGTAAAAGCATTGCTGGAAATAGATGAGAGCTTGCAAAATAAAAAAGAAAAAATGGAAAATTATATTTTTATTAACAGTGGTTGTACCGCAAGAAAACAACAGAAATGTACGATTTGGGAAGCAGTAGAGGGAGTCTGGGAAGCTGTTCCCTTAGAGGAAAGTCAGGGAAGAGTATCTGCAGAGTATGCATATTTGTACCCGCCCGGAATTCCACTTCTGGTACCGGGAGAAGAAATTTCCGAAGATTTTCTGATACAGGAGGAACGTTTGAAAAATCAAGGAATATACTTTCAGGGACTGAAGGATTATAGTCAGAAAAAAATACGCGTTTTAAAAAATTCTCAGGAATGGAGATAGAAAAAATGGGAAAGATTTTTTATATTATGGGAAAAAGTTCATCAGGAAAGGATACGATTTACAATCGCCTGCGCATAGATGAAGGACTGAAACTTTCAAATTTAATTTTATATACGACCAGACCTATGCGAGAAGGAGAAATACAGGGGAGAGAGTATCACTTTGTTACAGATGAACGATTTTGCCAGTTAGAGAAAGAAGGCAAAGTAATAGAAGCAAGGACCTATCAGACTGTGTATGGACCATGGACATATTTTACTGCAGATGACGGACAGATGAAAGATACAGAGAAAAGCTATTTGGGAATTGGGACACTGGAGTCCTATGTTCAACTGAAAAACTATTATGGGGAGAGTAGAATTTGCCCTGTTTATATAGAAGTAGAAGATGGTGAGCGCTTAAAAAGAGCAATTGCCAGAGAAGAACAGCAGCAGACTCCTAAATATGAAGAGATGTGTCGAAGATTTCTGGCAGACGCAAGAGATTTTTCTGAAGAAAAATTACAGGAGGCAGGTATTACAAAAAGATTTTATAATACAGAATTAGAAAGTTGTATAAAAGAAATTAAAAACTATATACAAAAGTTGCAGTAGGGAAAAAATATGTGATATAATGTTTAAATAAATTGCAAATTAAGCCAATGAATTGGCTATATATGCAGGAATTGAGGTGAATTGCAATGCAAGAAGTAGAAAAAGTATTAGGACATGAAGAAGTGGTAAAACATTTAAAGAACGCAGCAGCAATGGGTAAGGTTTCCCATTCCTATATTTTTGCAGGGGAAAAGGGAAGCGGGAAAAAGCTTCTGGCAAAGTTGTTTGCTATGACATTGCAGTGTGAAGCGCATGGAGATGAGCCATGTCTGCAGTGTAGTTCCTGTAAAAAGGCAATGAACCGGAATCATCCGGATATTATTTATGTTAGACATGAGAAACCGAATTCTATAGGTATTGAGGATATCAGGGAACAGTTGATTTCTGATGTTTCTATTAAACCATACACAGGACCATATAAGATATACATTGTAGATGAAGCAGAGAAGATGACGGTACAGGCTCAAAATGCTCTGTTAAAAACTATAGAAGAGCCTCCGGCTTACGCAGTTATTCTTTTATTGGTAAATAATGGAAGTACTCTGCTTCCAACCATTGCATCCAGATGTGTAACTTTGAATTTTAAACCGGTAAGAGATGAAGTGATTAAAAAATATTTGATGGAGGAGCTTCATGTGCCGGATTATCAAGCAGAAGTCAGTGTCGCTTTTGCACAGGGAAATGTAGGAAAGGCAAAGCAGATTGCTACTGCTGAGGATTTTACGGAGATGATGGATGAGGCCTTTCGTATTCTGAAACGAGGTCAGGATATGGAGGTTTATGAAATGGTAGATGCCATTAAGCTTCTCTCTGAGCAAAAACATACGATATATGAATATTTAGATTTGTATTTGGTATGGTTCAGAGATGTATTAATGTTTAAGGCAACCAGACAGATTGACGGATTGGTATTTCGTCAAGAATATAATGATATTAAAAATCGTGCAGACAAAAGTTCTTATGAAGGACTGGAAAAGATTATTCAGGCTATTGAAACAGCGAAAGCCCGTCTGCAGGCAAATGTAAATTTTGATTTAACCATGGAACTTTTGTTCCTTACAATCAGGGAGAACTAGTTATGACAAAGGTAATCGGAGTAAGATTTCGCAATGTGGGGAAAATTTATTATTTTTCCCCTAAAGACTTGGAGATAAAGGCAGGGGAACATGTCATTGTAGAAACCGCAAGAGGTGTGGAATACGGAAGTGTGGTATTGCCTCCAAGAGAAGTATCAGACGAAAAAGTGGTGCAGCCTTTAAAAGAGGTTATTCGTATTGCTACTCCTCAGGATGATAAAAAAGAAGAATCTAATAGAAAAAGGGAAAAAGAAGCATTTCAGATTTGTCTGAAGAAAATCAGAGAACATAATCTGGAAATGAAGCTGATTGATGTAGAGTATACATTTGACAATAATAAAATCCTGTTTTATTTTACAGCAGATGGACGTATTGATTTCCGTGAGCTGGTAAAAGATTTGGCGGCAATCTTTAAGACAAGAATAGAGCTTCGTCAGATTGGCGTAAGAGATGAAACGAAGATTTTAGGCGGTATTGGTATATGTGGAAGACCGCTGTGCTGCCATACTTATTTGTCAGAGTTTGTACCGGTTTCCATTAAAATGGCAAAAGAGCAGAATTTATCTTTAAATCCTACAAAGATTTCAGGAGTCTGCGGCAGATTGATGTGCTGCTTAAAAAATGAAGAAGAAACTTATGAGGAATTAAATCGTAAGCTTCCAAATCCGGGAGACAGAGTAACAACACCGGAGGGACTGAAAGGTGAAGTACAAAGCGTGAATGTACTGCGTCAGTATGTTAAGGTGATTGTAGATGTAGAAGATGAGAAAGAAATCAGAGAATATCAGGCATCAGAATTGAAGTTTAAAGCACGTCAGAAGCGGGAAAAACTGAAACTGACAGAAGAAGAAATGAAAGCATTAAAAGAACTGGAAAGAGATAAATAAAGAGGACATTCACAATATGGAGAAGATACTTCAAGAGGGAGAACGACTGGATGACCTCCAAAACGGATATAGCTTGATACAAAATCCTCAGCAATTTTGCTTTGGGATTGATGCAGTGCTCTTATCCTGGTTTGCTCAGGTAAAGCCGGGAGAAAGAGTACTGGATATGGGGACGGGGACGGGTATCGTCCCTATTTTATTAAAGGCAAGATATCCAAAAGGAGAGCATTTTACAGGGCTTGAAATACAGCAGGAAAGTGCACAAAGAGCAAGGCGAAGCGTTGCGTACAATCATCTGGAGCAGGATATAACGATTACCACAGGGGATATTAAAGAGTCCGCTTCTATTTATGGAGGGGCTTTTTTTGACGTTGTGACTACCAATCCCCCGTATATGATTGGGCATCATGGACTTACAGGAAGCAATGAGGCAAAAATAATTGCAAGGCACGAGACACTTTGTAATTTAGAGGATATTATTTCTCAAGCGGCAAAGGTGTTAAAACCCAAAGGACGTTTTTATATGGTGCACAGACCGTTTCGTCTGGCGGAGATTATGTCAGTTATGGTCAAATACCGAATAGAGCCTAAGAGAATGAGACTGGTACATCCTTTTGCAGATAAAGAGCCTAATATGGTGCTGATTGAAGGGCTGCGAGGAGGAAAATCCCGTATGATTGTGGAAAAACCATTGATTGTATATGAAAAACCGGGAATTTATACAGAAGAAATACAGAAGATTTATGCGCAGGAGGTGAGGGAATGAGTGGAAAATTGTATTTATGTGCAACCCCTATTGGAAATTTAGAAGACATTACATATAGGGTATTACGGATTTTAAAAGAAGTAGATCTGATTGCGGCAGAAGATACAAGAAACAGTATTAAACTGTTAAATCATTTTGAAATCAAAACGCCAATGACCAGTTATCACGAATATAATAAATTTGAAAAAGGGAGATATTTGGTGGAGCAGATGCTGGATGGCAAAAATATTGCTTTGATTACAGATGCCGGAACACCGGGAATTTCCGATCCGGGGGAAGAATTAGTGGCAATGTGTTATGAAGCCGGTATAGAGGTTACGTCCCTTCCGGGAGCAGCAGCTTGTATTACTGCGCTGACTTTATCAGGACTTCCTACAAGACGTTTTGCTTTTGAAGCTTTTCTGCCTTCTGACAAAAAAGAGAGAGCCTGCATTTTACAGGAACTAAAAAATGAAACAAGGACTATTATTTTATATGAAGCACCTCATAGGTTGGTGAAAACTTTAGAAGAGCTTTATGAAGAGCTGGGCGACAGGAAAATTTCTCTTTGTCGTGAGCTTACGAAGAAACATGAAACAGTTTTCAGGGAGACATTGTCTCAAGCAATTGTATGGTATAAAGAGAATCCCCCAAAAGGGGAATGTGTTATGGTTCTTGCCGGACGTCCAAGAGAAGAACTGGTATTAGAAGAACGTCAGAAGTGGGAAACCATGTCTTTAGAGGAACATCTGGCTATTTACGAGAAGGAAGGAATGAGCCGCAAAGATGCTATGAAGCAGGTGGCGAAGGATAGAGGAATTCGCAAAAGAGATGTATATCAGGCGCTTTTAAATCAGGAATAACAGAAATGAAGTTATTTGAGGAAAGAGATATGAAAAGAAAAGAACAAAAGAAAAAATCACGTTTGAAGTTAATTATAACCACAGATATGATTCTTCTGGTAATTTTATGTGGAGTATTGTTGATGAGAGAATTTCAGAAGGATACTCAGGAAGTTCAGTCTAATGCAAAGATAGAAACAGTAGATAATGAGGAAAAGAAAACAGAGGAAGGGAAAATAGAGGAAGAACAAGAAATAGAGGAAGTTCAGGAAACTGCGATTACTATCAGTGCAGCAGGAGATTGTACACTGGGAACAGATGAAGGATTTGATTACGGACGAAGCTTTAAAGGAAAGTATGATGCAGTGCAGGATCCGGCATATTTCCTTCAGAATGTGCAGCCTGTTTTTGCACAGGATGACTTAACTATTGTAAATATGGAAGGAACCTTAACAGAAGAGACCGCAAGAGAGCCAAAACAGTTTGCATTTAAGGGGGATGCAGCCTATGCGAAAATTCTCTCCTCAGGAGGGGTGGAAGCAGCGAATTTGGCAAATAATCATAGTTTTGATTATGGTAAAAAAAGTTATGAGGATACAATAGCAGCTCTTGAAACAGAAGGTATTTCATCTTTTGGATATGAGAGGACAGCTGTTATGGATATAAAAGGTGTTAAAGTAGGGCTTGCCGGAGTCTATGAACTGGCAAAGCACATAGATTGTAAACAAGACTTACTGGATAATATCGCTTCTTTGAAAGAGCAGGGAGCACAGATTATTATTGTAAGTTTTCACTGGGGACAGGAAAAAGAGAATATTCCAAACAATGTGCAAGTTGAACTTGCCCATACAGCGATTGATAATGGGGCAGATTTGGTTTTAGGTCATCATTCTCATGTGCTTCAGGGGATTGAGGAATATAAAGGGAAAAACATTGTATATAGTCTGGGGAATTTTTGCTTTGGAGGAAATTCAGCACCGAGAGATATGGATACGATGATTTTTCAACAGACCTTTACTCTTAAAGACGGAGAACTGCAGCAGGATAATGTGACAAATATTCTTCCTTGTAAAATTTCTTCTGCTTATGAAGAAGGATATAATAATTATCAGCCTGTTCTAGTAGAAGGAGAACAAAAGGAAAAGATATTCCAGAGACTTTCAGAGTATAGTCAGAAAGCGCAGGAAGCGGGAGATCGTCTTGCACAGGAGACATCTTCCGGTGGGGAAGAAGAAAGTGAATAAGATACTGATTTTTTACATATCTTAAAGAAAAAGTGTGTTTGGAGAATGTATGTTGGATATTCTTTGGGGTATGATGCTTCTTATTGGAATTTTATATGGCACAGTTACAGGAAATATGAGTAAGGTGACAGAAGCGGCCCTTTCCTCTGCGAAAGAGGCGGTATCTCTGTGTATAGCAATGGCAGGAATTGTGGCAATGTGGGTAGGAGTTATGGAGATTGCCAGAGCATCCGGACTGGTAGAACGCATGACAAAGGCAATGAAGCCCCTTCTGCGATTTCTTTTTCCTGAAATTCCCGCGGAGCATAAGGCAATGGAATTTATTTCAGCAAATATGATTGCGAATTTTTTGGGACTTGGCTGGGCGGCCACGCCTTTTGGACTGAAAGCAATGGAGGAATTGGGCAGGCTGGAGGAGGAACGAAGGCAGGGCGAAGCTTTGGGGATTGTCAGAAAAAAGGGCATTGCAAGCAATGAAATGTGTACTTTTTTGATTTTAAACATATCTTCTCTACAGTTGATACCGGTGAACATTATTGCCTATCGAAGCCAATATGGTAGTGTTAATCCCACAGCGATTGTGGGTCCCGGGATTGTGGCGACAGCGGTAAGTACCATTGTGGCGGTGATTTTCTGTAAATTTATGAATTGTAAAAAAGTAGTTGACAAGTAATTGTAAATATGTTACTTTATCAAAGGAATAGCTGCCGAAGACAGCAGGTGCCGTAAGGCATAAGGATAAAAACGCCTGCCGAGGAAAGATTCATTCTTTATAGATAAGATTGATTTTAAACCTCTTTGTCTTGAGCAAAGAGGTTTTCTTAATTTTGAGCAGCGCAGCCTAAAAAAACAAGGAGGTGCACTAATTCATGGCAAAAGTAGAACTTAAAAAACCTGTCGTAGAAGAGATTTCCAACAGCATTAAAGATGCAGCAGCTGTAGTTTTAGTAAACTACAAAGGTATCAATGTTGAACAGGATACACAGATGCGTAAGGAATTAAGAGAAGCTGGAGTTGTTTACAAAGTTTACAAAAATACAATGATGAACTTTGCATTCAAAGGAACAGCTTGTGAAGATTTATGCCAGCATTTAGAAGGAACAAACGCTTTAGCTGTATGTACAGAAGATGCAACAGCACCAGCAAGAATCCTTGCTAAATACGCAAAAACAGTTCCAACATTGGAATTAGTAGCAGGTGTTGTAGAAAACGCTTACTACGATAAGGCAGGAATCGAAGCACTTTCCCAGGTTCCTTCAAGAGAAGAACTTCTTGGAAAATTGCTTGGAAGTATCCAGTCACCTATTACAAACTTCGCTCGTGTGCTTAATCAGATTGCAGAACAGCAGGCCTAATAAGCAGTTTGTATGAAGAATGCCCTAGGGGCAAAGAAAAATAATTTATAAATGAAAAATTGGAGGTAAATAATAATGGCAAAATTAACAACAGCTGAATTTATTGAAGCTATCAAAGAATTATCCGTATTAGAATTAAACGAATTAGTAAAAGCTTGTGAAGAAGAATTTGGTGTATCTGCAGCAGCAGGTGTTGTAGTTGCAGCAGCAG